>DJTQ01000445.1 GCA_002439285.1 Paenibacillaceae bacterium UBA6304 | reverse complement strand
ATGAAATATTTAAGATTGACCAATTGGCGGGGATGGATATCGACTATCTGCATGCCGTAAGCAATCAGATTAATGAACAGGTCCTTGACGAGGTATTCCGGATGTATGGGGAAGCATCCATTGAGGTCATTAAGCTCTACCGCAAGGTGGGGGACCTGTCCAATTTCCGCCATTTCCATGATTATTTCCGTTCTCTGGAACAACTAATGCTCAGCCTGAACGAATATATTAAAGAGATTCGCTCGGCACATAGCGAGCACGGGGATATGAAGGATGCTGTACATTATATTGAGACAAACTACCATCGTCCACTAAATATGGCGATCGTGAGCAATTATGTATCCTTAAATTACTCCTACTTCAGTGAGGCATTTAAGGCCTATACCGGGGAGAGCTTCGTAACTTATCTGAAGAAGGTAAGGATCCGCAAAGCCAAGGAATTAATCGGCAAAGGATCGCTCAAATTGTCGGAGATCAGCGCGGCAGTCGGATTTGAGAACTCCCGGCACTTCTCCCGGGTATTCAAAGAGCTTGAAGGTATATCTCCCTTTGAATATCGCGGCAAGCTGTTTGTCGGAAGTGAAAGTCTCAACGAGCGGGAATCACCGGAAGAAGAGTAAGAATAAGAAGAGCCGGAACATAAATGAATTAACGAAGAAAGCGGCATTCATCTCATGACATCAACCTAAGGCAGTTCCCTGTACACCTCCGGTGAGCAGGGGCTGCCCTTTTTATTTCAAGTGTATTCCCGTGCAATGGGCTCATCCTTTGCCTAAAGCCCGCTTATTTACGGCATTTTCTTTTCGGCCTTTAGAATCGATGCCGATATTTTCTCTTCCAAGTTGTACATGTTCTGCTTGTTCTTCTGGACCTGAGCAGAGAGTGTAAGCAAGCGGGCCAGCGCATCGGAGCTGCGATCGGCGTCGCTTTTTTTTACAGCAGCTTTAAAATTGCTCCACTCCGTGGTAATCAGCTTGTTCGAGGATGAAATGATGCTTTTCTCCGATTTGATCTTGGTTTTATGCGGATCGACTTCCCCCAATATTTTGCGGATTTCTTCCGTCTTCCGGGTTCTCTCCTTTTTGGCCGCCTGCAGTGCCGATTCTTTGTTTCGAATGTCCTGCCTTGCCAGCGTGCTGGCCGTCTTTAACCCGTCGGCTTGTGTCTTGAGCAAGGAGTACAACGATTTGTCCTTCAGCTTCTTAGCGGCGGTGGCCTGTTTGCTGACCGTAGAGTAAGAGTCGAATAGGGGCTGGTACTTGTTTTTTACCGATTTGACCTGCTCATCCAGCTTGGCGATGGTACTCTTATCGATCTCCTTCAACTTTTTTCGGGCGGCCGTTAGCCTGGTTTCGTTGTTGTAATGCAGCGCCGAGATTTTGGAGTCCAAGGAGGACAGGTCCTTCTGTGTCTTGGAGAAATCGGCGTACTGTTTGAGAAGCTTGGTCCGCTTTGTGCCTCCGGCCTCGTCGGCCGCCTTGTTGACTTGGGTGTTCAGGGAATCGGTAAATTCAATGGCCGCCGCCATGGCGGTCCGTTCCCCCCAAGCCGACATCGTCAACATGGTGAAGATGAGCGCATACGCGGTAATTCGGGCATACTTTTTCATGGAAACCACCTCTCTAGTTCTTTGATCCGGCGGACAGAAGCAAGCCGGTGTGAGACCGGAACACGACAAAAAACACCCGCAAGCCAGGCGCAATCGGCCTTGGCAATACGGGTGCTTCCCTTATCTTTCCGTCGTATCTCGGTATCCTATTATTTGTAAAATATACACGAAGTGTCCTGAATTTGTCAATGCGCTGACCGGAAAGGGTGACGTTTACCGGGGCTGCAGATCGGCTTGCACATATTCCAGCTTGCGGAGAATCTCCTTCTGCCACTTAACATCCCCCAAGCTGACCGCCAGGTTCAGCAGATCCAAGTAATCGTCGATTTGTAGCGAAGATTTGCGGGTAGATACTTTCATGGGCTTCCTACTCCTTTATGTGAATAATAAATGAATCGCTT
Organism: Paenibacillaceae bacterium UBA6304; assembly: GCA_002439285.1. Taxonomy (GTDB): domain Bacteria; phylum Bacillota; class Bacilli; order Paenibacillales; family Paenibacillaceae; genus Fontibacillus. The sequence continues at coordinate 9,391 of DJTQ01000445.1, read as the reverse complement.
TTGTTTGAATGGAAAGATAATGATAATCATTATCATATGCTGTTAATTATCATTATGCACAATAAAGAGCAAAAAGTAAATAAGGAGAATCTCCGCGAATCACTGTTCACTTGACAACCTCCTGTATTTATGGAAAATGAGGAGAAATAATACAAGGGAGGCACTATGGAAACTGAATCTCTGCTAAAAGTGGAAGAGCTGGCGCTAAAAAAGTATAAGATCTTCAAGCAAAGCCAGCTTCGTTACATCGCCAGAGCCATGCTTGCGAGCATGTTCATCGGATTCGGGGTCATCGTAGCCTTCAAGAGCGGGAACTTCTTCTACATGGAGCATTCCCCGTTGACTTATCCGATGGCCGCCATTACGTTCGGCGCGGCAATTATCCTGATCGCTTATGGCGGAGGGGATCTGTTTACCGGAAATACATTTTATTATACTTATGCGGCGCTGCGAAAGAAGCTGAAATGGCTGCAAGTCGTTAAACTGTGGGTCTTAAGCTATATTGGGAATATTTTGGGAGCCTGTGCCTTTGCGCTGCTAATTTATTTGACCGGACTTTTTGACGATACCGCTGTCAACAGCTTCCTGTTGAATGTCGTGGAGCACAAAATGAGCACCTCGACCATAGAGTTGTTCTTCCGGGCGATTCTATGTAATTGGCTAGTCTGTCTAGCCTTCTTCGTTCCGATGTCATTACAGGGCGATGGCGCCAAAATGTTTGCGATGATGCTGTTCGTTTTTTGCTTCTTTATTTCGGGATATGAGCACAGCATTGCTAATATGTGTACATTTGCCATTGCACTGGTGTTGAACCACCCAGGCACCATTTCCTTTGGCGGGGTCGTGCACAATCTGATTCCGGTCACGCTGGGCAATCTGGTAGGCGGTGTTTTGTTAATGGGCTATATGTACTATTTTGTTAACAAACCGTTTTTGGACGCGGAGAATACGGACGATTCGGCAAAATTATAAGAATGATAAGACTGGTCGCGCTCTCACAGGAGTAGTGGCCGGTCTTTTTTATGTGCAATCCAAGATTGAAGAGTTAGGTAAAAAAGCCTATTTCAACCTACAAAAATATGTTAAAATTAAGCGAAATAGGATGAATATCCTGGAAAATTGCCTCTCTGTCACTAATTCTGCAACAATGACTCCCGCTCCTTGTCCTCTTATTCTCTCATTTTACTCGCTAGGCAGTTGGGTGTAAGATCATAATTTCAAAGGGTGCATGATGATGAAGCGAATACTTTGGATGTTCATTTTTGCCGTCATACTTATCACATCGTTCCATAATCCCGTTTTTGGCGCCAGTGGCGCCAGATATAACGTGGCCTACTACACCGAACTTGATTACCCGCCTTATAAATTTAATCAGCATGGTTATCCTACAGGTTTTGATCTTGAACTGACCCGGATGTTGTTTGAAGAGGATCAATATTCGATTTATTATACATTTGATAATTGGGAGTCGGCCTTTAACCGGCTTAAGAACCAGGAGATCGATACCGTCGGACTCATGGCGATAATGGATAACCGGAGGAATGATGTGCTCTATTCCAAACCGGTGATGCGTACATATACTGGCGTTTACGCCAAGGAATATTTTGAAGATCAGGTGACGATCGGGACGCTGCAGAATTACAAGATCGGCGTGGCGGCAGGACAGTATACGGAGCAACAGCTTAAGGATGTTGCCGGCGTAGATAATTACAGCACTTTTTCAACAGTGGAAGAGGGACTGATAGCGTTAAGACAAGGAAATATCGATCTTCTCTTCGAGAACCAACAGGTTGTCAATTACTTAATGATAAAAGAGGGGTTGAACGAGGAAATCCGCCAGGTGATGTCTGATTTGTACCCTGTAGACTTTGCTTACGGCATTAGCAAGGGTTCCCCTCAATTAGTGGAATATATTGATCAAAGAATCGATGAACTACGTGGAGAGCAGAGTTATGAAGCTTTATATGAGCGGTATTTCTTTAAACACTCCGAATTTTACGCAGAAAGAGTCCGAAATCGTTTTATATTGGCCGGATGCGTGATCGTTATTCTCCTTGTCCTGAGTTATGTATTGCTTAAGCTGTACATCAACCGATTGCGGAGAACGATTCACGGGGAACAGGAATTTTCCAAAGATGTGCTGGACCATACCAACCTGTTCATCTGGGCGGTGCAGGGAGATAAGGCAACCGTTCGCCTTAACAAATATGCCGAGTGGCTGATCGGTATTAAAGAAGAGGTTGCGATCGGAGCCAAATACGATGAACTGCCCGGCTTGAAGGAACGGTACAATGAGCTGTTCGCCCTTTTGGACGACGCGTTGTCCATGAAATTTGTGGATAACCGGGAGATGACGCTTGCGTGCGCGGACGGGAGCCCGCCCAAAGTGTTCCTGTTCCGGTCGGCTACGATCCGCGGCTTGTCCGGAGATCCGGACGTGTTTGTAGTGGCGGGGATGGATATCCAGGAGCGCAAGTTATATGAGAACAAACTGCAAAACAGCTATCAAGAGTTGGAGGCCACTTATGAAGAACTAGCGGCGACTCAAGATGAATTGCAGGTTAATTATGAGCAATTGGTACAGAACCAGGAAATGCTTCGGCGGAACGAGGAGCGTTACCGCCTTGTTACGGAGGCTTCGAACGGAGGCATCTGGGAAATCGATCTGGTGCGAAAACGGTACTATTATTCCCAACGCTGGTTCGAACTTCTCGGATACTCTCATGAAGATCATGTCACGAGCGAGATGGTGACGGACATCGTTCATCCGGACGATATTCTGAAATATGAACGCGCGATGGAAGCCGCCAAGATGAGAGGCAATTCCCTGTTCGAATGCGAATATCGGCTGCGAATGAAGAGTGGGGAATACCGCTGGTTTCAGGCTAGAGGGAAAATTGTTTATAATGAGGATGGTGATTCCATCCGGTTTACCGGCTCTAATTCCGATATTCATGAACTGAAGGTGTCTCAGGAGCGTTTGCAGCATTTGGCATACTATGATGCGCTCAGTGACCTGCCGAACCGGCTATATTTGTTGGAAGAGATGGAATCCGTATTCTCCCGTCCCGGCGCGAAGGCCGCATTATTCTTCGTGGACACGGATAATTTTAAATATATTAATGATACGCTTGGACATAAATTCGGAGACCGCCTGCTAGTGGAGGTTAGTTCCCGTCTCTCAAAAATTATTGGAGAAGAAGGGATACTGTTCCGGCTGGGCGGAGATGAATTCGTAATTCTTATGAGAGAAATTGAGCGGCAAGAGCAGGCTGTTGAACTTGCCGACCGCCTGCTCGAGGGGTTCAAAATACCTTTTCAAATTAATGACAGCGATCTTTATGTAACGGTGAGCATCGGAATTTCCTATTATCCTCAGGATGGTGTCAGCGCGGAAGAGATATTGAAGAATGCAGACGTAGCCATGTATGCTGCTAAAGAAGCGGGCAAGGGAAAATACATGGTCTTTGATCCATCCTTCCTGCAAGCATTTAATGAGCGGGTCCAACTGGAGAAATATTTGCGGCAAGGATTGAAGAACGAAGAGTTTCTGCTATATTATCAGCCTCAGCTAAGCTTGAAAACCGGCCGGATTACCGGGTTTGAGTCACTGATCCGCTGGAACAGCCCGGAGCTCGGCTTCGTATCTCCGCTGACGTTTATCAAGGTTGCGGAGGACAGCAGGCTGATTGTTTCCATTGGCGAATGGGTTATTTTGCAGGCATGCAGGTTTGCTAAAGGGTTACAGGACAAAGGCCTAGGACATTATAAAATTGCGGTCAATATTTCGGTGATCCAACTGATTCAGGATAATTTTGTTGATAAGGTGATGGAGGCGCTGGAAATCACAGGCCTTGAACCGCAATACTTGGAGTTGGAAATCACGGAATCGACCATTGTGGAGTCATTTGACCGGCTCATTCCGAATCTCACCTTCCTTAGATCCAAGGGGATTCAAATCGCGCTCGATGATTTCGGAACGGGGTATTCGTCTCTCGGATATTTAAAACAATTGCCGATCACGACCTTGAAAATCGATAAAACCTTTATCGAGCATGTGCCGAACGGTGAGGATAATCGTTCCCTCGCCCGGGCGATTGTGCTGATCGGTCGGAAAATGGGACTTGAAGTCGTGGCCGAAGGCGTGGAAACGGATCAACAAATGCATTATGTCAAACGAGCGAAATGCGATATGATTCAAGGATACCTTATCAGTAGGCCGCTTCCTGAAGAGGAAGCCATCCGTCTCATTCGAAGCAATCCGGTCTATGATATCGGCGGGAAAACTTCCGCCATGAGCAATACCGGGTAAGCGCAGAACGCGTAGTTTGAGTTAGATTTGCAGTAAGGGCAGGAGATTCGCACGGTCTTCTCGAGCTTTTTAACACATCATGTAGGGAGGATCTCCATTGAAAAAGGTTATTTTAGATGTTGATACGGGTGTGGATGATGCCATGGCCATTGTCTATGCCGCACATTCACCGGAGCTGGAACTGATCGGGATTACGACTTGCTTCGGCAATGTTACCGTAAAGGAAGCTACGCGAAACACACTGGCGGTGCTGGAGAAGTTGGATAAACAAGGTAAGCCGGGCAAGTCGATTCCGGTTATCGAGGGTGCGAAGGAAACCCTCCGTCGCGGGGAGAAAACCCAGTATTCCAGACATGTTCACGGCGAAGACGGACTTGGTAACGCGTTGACGAATCAGCCGCAAGGCAAGCCAGAGCCGGGGGAAGCGGCAGATTATATCATTGAACAGGTAAGACGACATCCGCATGAACTGACGATTATTGCAGTAGGCCCCTTAACGAATCTAGCGCTGGCCATCGAAAAGGATCCGGAAATCGTGACATCGTTTAAGGAGGTTATCGTGATGGGCGGTGCGGTAGGCGTACCGGGCAATGTGACACCTTACGGTGAAGCCAATATTGTGGCCGATCCCGAAGCTGCGGCTGTGGTGTTCGGTTCAGGCCTACCGCTGACGCTGGTCGGCCTGGACGTTACGCTGCAAACACTGCTGCCCAGAGCGCACCTGGATGTATGGCGGTCATCCGGCCGAAGCGACGCGATGTTTCTTGCAGAGATGAGCGAGTATTATATGGACTTTTATGAATCATGTTATCCCGGAAAGGGAGGCTGCGGTTTGCATGACCCGTTAGCGGTAGGGGTTGCCGTAGATCCCGGTCTGGTCCGCATTGAGCCGATGCGGGTAACGGTCGTTACCGATGGAGAACAAACCGGGAGAACAGTGGGGGCGCTGGAGGGTGAATCGAAAATCGGTGTTTGTACCGGTGTGGATGCGGATCGATTCCTGAAGCATTTTACGAGCAGGATTGCAGGCGTGGAAATATAAATCAAAAGCGCGGGTAGTAGGGGATATGTTCCCTAACCCGCGCTTTTTGTTCAAAGTTTCCTGTATAGCCCCAATCCTTACTGCCCTTTTGAAGCCTCACTCGATGGTAACGTCCGGGTCCGTAAGGAAGGCCGTAATCGGCATTGAAGCGGCGCCGAGCGCAGTGGAACGGATGCCCAGCTTGGCGAAGTCGACATGCGTTTTCTTGCGATGGTACGACAAACTCCGGTTCTCGATCGTGCGCAGCATGGCGTCTTCAAACAGTTCTCCGGCCAGCGACAAACGGTTGCCGATGACGATGAGCTCGGGGTTGAGAATGTTGACCAGATTCGCCAGTCCGACACCGAGTTGGGAACCGATCTCGTTTAGCAGGGAAACGGCGGTATGATCACCCTGTTTGGCCGCTTTTAGAATCCCCTCCAGATCAGGAGCTTCGCCCTTCCATTCTACGGTTGCCGCACGATCAAGCAAGGCTTTCTCCGAGGCCAGGGTTTCCCAACAGCCACGGTTGCCGCAGCGGCAGAGCGGGCCATTCTCGGCAATCGTCATATGTCCGACTTCGCCGGAGAAATTGGAAGTTCCACGGTATAGCTCTCCGCCGACGATGATTCCCGAACCGATTCCGACGCCAAGACTTAGATAGATTAAATTGAGCGAATCGCGTCCGGCACCGTACAGCTTCTCACCAATTGCACCGGCATTCGCCTCATTGTCTATATGAATGTTGCCGCTAAAGTCGGCGTCCAGCGCTCCAGCAAGATCGACATTGTCCCAGCCCAGATTGGGGGCGGAAACGACGCGGTTCTTCTCATTAACGAGTCCGGGTACTCCGATGCCGACACCGACGATCCCGTAAGGAGACTCGGGCAGCTTGCGCTTAAGCAGCGAGATTGTTTTACGAATTTGTTCAAGAACCGTTTCGGGAGAGAAGTCCGTTAGCGGAACGTTTTTTTCATGGAGAACATTGCCTTCCAAATCAACCAAAATGGCCAGCAGATCGCTGACCCGGATATCTATGCCGATGGCGAAGCCCGCATGTTTATTGAACAGCAGCAGTGTCGGTTTGCGCCCGCCGCTCGATTCTCCCGGACCGATCTCCGTAACCAGATTGCTGTCGATCAGTTCGGACACGAGCGAGGAGACGGTGGCTTTATTCAGGCCGATGCCGGCGGAAATATCCGCGCGGGACAAGGGCTGTCGCTGACGGATCGTGTCCAGCACAATGCTCTTGTTCATCTTCTTAATCAACTGCTGGTCGCCGGTAATTTTCATGACAATCCTCCGTATACGCTTGCTCTTATCTGTCATCATAACATAAAAATAAAAAGCTAACTGAATAACTTAGTTAGTTTACTAGACAAACTAAGTATAACGTGATACGATCTAGTTGAAAAGGGCACGAACTTAAATTTACGGGGTATGCTACCTTGTTAAATCTTTAAGGGAGCCCTTTTGAAAGGGCTTACCAAAAAATTAAAATCATGCAGGGAGGACTCAAAAGTGAGTTATTTCAAGAACATTAGCAAGATTTCGTATGAAGGCACAGGCTCCACCAACCCTCTGGCATTTAAACATTATAACGAAAATGAAGTTGTACTCGGAAAATCGATGAAAGACCACCTCCGGTTTGCTGTAGCTTACTGGCATACATTTACAATGAACGGTACCGATCCTTTTGGTGCTGCGAACATGATCCGTCCTTGGGAAACCGTATCCGGCCTGGATCTGGCTAAAGAACGTGTAGAAGTAAACTTTGAATTCCTCGAGAAGCTCGGCGCTCCTTACTATTGCTTCCATGATGTTGACGTAGCTCCGGAAGGCGCAACATTGAAAGAATCCAATGCGAATCTTGATGTGATCGTCGCTAAACTGAAAGAAGGCATGAAATCTACAGGCGTTAAGTTGCTTTGGAATACGGCTAACATGTTCTCGAACCCGCGTTATGTCCATGGTGCAGCAACGACTTCCAATGCCGACGTATTTGCTTATGCAGCTGCTCAAGTTAAAAAAGGCTTAGAAACTGCAGTTGAACTGGGCTCCGAAAACTACGTATTCTGGGGTGGCCGCGAAGGTTACGAGTCCCTGTTGAACACGGATATGGGCCTTGAGCTCGACAACCTGGCAAGATTCTTCCATATGGCTGTCGACTATGCCAAAGAAATCGGCTACACCGGCCAATTCCTGATCGAGCCAAAACCAAAAGAGCCTACAAAACACCAATATGATTTCGACGCAGCTACTACGATTGCGTTCTTGCAAAAATACGGTTTGGATAAGCACTTCAAGCTTAACCTGGAAGCTAACCATGCTACTTTGGCAGGCCACACATTCGAACATGAACTGCGCGTTGCCCGCATTAACAACATGCTCGGTTCGATCGACGCCAACCAAGGCGACATGCTGCTCGGCTGGGATACCGACGAATTCCCGACTGACCTGTATTCCGTTACACTTGCTATGTACGAAATTCTCGAAAACGGCGGCATCGGCTCCGGAGGCGTAAACTTCGACGCGAAAGTAAGACGTACTTCTTTCGAGCCTGAAGATTTGTTCTACGCTCACATCGCAGGTATGGATACCTTTGCGAAAGGCTTGAAAGTAGCTGCAAAAATGAAAGAAGAGAAATTCATCGACGGATTGCTTGAAGAGCGCTACTCCAGCTTCAAATCGGGCATCGGCGCTGACATCGTGTCCGGCAAAGCCAACTTCAAATCGTTGGAAGCTTATGCACTTGAGCACAGTGACATCCGTAACAAATCGAACCACCTCGAACTGGTGAAAGCCCGTTTGAACGAATATATCTTCGGAACAAAATAAGCAATCGGAATGAGAATGAACGAATACCGGTGCGATTGATCTTTGATTGAAACAGCAAAAAGGGACGCCTGCCGTCCCTTTTTGTGGTATTTGGCCTGTTTATTTAGGCACGGTGCAGTGCTGTTTAATTGACTAGTTGAGTGAAGGGAGAGCGTCACGGATGAAATACGTTATAGGGATTGACCTTGGCACAAGCTCGGTAAAAACGGTGCTGGTGAACAAGGAAGGAGAAATTAAAGGGGAAGCTACCGCGGCTTACCCGCTAATTCAGGAGCGTCCGGGCTACAGCGAGCAAAATCCGGAGGAATGGGTCAATGGTACGGTAGCCTGCTTGAAGCAACTGCTTCAGGAGAACGGCATTTCGGGGGAAGATATCGAGGGCGTATCTTACTCGGGACAAATGCACGGCATGGTTTTGCTGGATGAGCAGAATAACGTGTTGCGTAATGCGATTCTGTGGAATGATACGCGCACGACGAAGGAGTGTCGGGAAATCGAGCAGAAGCTCGGCGGCAAGCTGCTCGATATTACGCGTAATGCAGCCCTGGAAGGATTTACGTTGCCGAAAATCCTGTGGGTACAAAAGCATGAGCCCGAGCTGTTCGCCAAGGCGGCACGCTTTGTGCTGCCGAAGGACTACCTGCGCTACCGGATGACCGGGCGCGTAGAGATGGAAATCTCCGATGCCGCAGGCACGCTGCTGCTGAACGTTCCGGAAGGAGCTTGGAGCGAGGAAATCGCTCAGGCGTTTGGCCTTCCGGAAGGGTTCTGCCCGCCGCTGGTCGGCAGCACGGAGCAAACCGGCACGCTGCTGCCGGAATTCGCGCAGCAGTGCGGGCTCTCACCGAACACCCGGGTGTTCGGCGGCGGCGCGGACAATGCCTGCGGCGCGGTAGGCGCCGGCATTGTCCGTAAGGGCGATGCGCTGTGCAGCATCGGCACGTCCGGCGTTGTCCTCACGTATGAAGAGGACAAGAACAAGGACTTCGCCGGCAAGGTGCATTTCTTTAACCACGCGCATCCGGGCGCTTTTTACGCCATGGGTGTGACCCTGGCGGCAGGCTACTCGCTGAGCTGGTTCAAGGACTCGCTCGCGCCGGAGCTCAGCTTCAATGAAATGCTTGAGCCTGTCGGCTCGTTGCCTCCGGGTGCGGACGGCCTGTTGTTCACGCCGTATCTGGTCGGCGAACGCACGCCGCATGCGGACAGTGTTATCCGCG
>DJTQ01000381.1:801-4702 GCA_002439285.1 Paenibacillaceae bacterium UBA6304 | reverse complement strand
CGGCGGCAAACGGTTTGCTGCGGATGATCGGTATCGAACCGGCAGGTGAAGGAGAGGCAGCCCACTCCGAAGAGGAAATCCGTATTCTGATGAATCAGAGCGCTAAGAGCGGGGTCATCGATAAGGATGAAATGAAGCTGATGGACAATATCTTTGACTTTTCGGATATGCTTGCTCGTGAAGTAATGCTTCCCCGGACCGATATGGATTGCCTTTTTACGAATTTGACTTGGGAAGAAAACATGAAAATTGTGGCGGAGACGAAGCATTCGCGCTACCCGGTAGCTGTGGAGGACAAGGACCAGATCATCGGTTTTGTCCATATTACTGACCTGCTGCTTCCGGAAGCCGAACTCCCGCTGAACCTGGCCGATATGGTCCGCCCGATCCTCAATGTGCCCGAATCCATGGAGGTTAGCCATGTGCTTCGGTTGATGCAGAAAAAGCACTCTCAATTGACACTGGTTGTCGATGAATATGGAGGGACGGCCGGTCTATTGACGGTCGAGGTTATTCTGGAGGAGATCGTCGGCGACTTGCATGATGAGTTTGAAGACGAGCGTCCTGAAATTGATAAGCTGGACGAAGGCATTTATTCTTTAGACGGAAGAACTCTTCTGGAAGACGTTAACGATTTGATGGGCATTGATATTGAAGACGATGAGGTTGATTCCGTTGGCGGCTGGCTGTTCAAGGAGTTGGAAGGCGCTCCGGCGAAAGGGAAGAAGAAAGTCGTGGATAAAGTCACTTTTGAAGTTACCGAAGCCAGTCGATTACGGATTACCCGAGTGAAAGTCAGCAAGGAAAAGACGTCGGAGCAGACATCCCAGGATGAATTGGAACCCGGAGTGTAGTTCATAAAATAATAGGAACGTCAGGTCTTGAATCATTCATGACTTGACGTTTTTTTTGCGTTTTCTCATGAAATCAGGTTCATAAATTGGGCGAACGTCATATGTTAGTGATGAGGATGCGGGGGACCTAGTTGTCCCTTGCAGAAATGGAATTCCATAAAGGAGGAACCAAGATTGAGCTTTCCCAACGAGCAATCTTATGCCCCATTTATCGGTCCATGCGATCCATGCCCTCCCATAACTTGCAAAACATACAGCACACCTCCGCAGTTGTTTATTTGCTTTCAACCGTTAAACCTTCCGCAGTTCACCCCGCAAGAAGCATTGAGGCATGGTACGTTGTGGCCCGCGTTGTACAGTCCCTATGAATCCAAATGGGGAAAAGGACGGTGTTAACATGAATTCCACATCCAAACCGCATTGTGATCCCGAGTATTATGCCTTATTGGAAAAATTGCAGGCGCTGGATTTTGTTCTGGTGGAGTTGAATTTATTTCTTGATACCCATCCGGATGACTTGGCCTCGATCCAGCAATTCAATCAATTGACCCAAGAGCGGACGCAGTTGGCAAACCATTTTCAGCAACTCTATGGTCCTCTGCAGAATTTTGGGCGAGCTTATTCAAAGTATCCATGGGAATGGTCGCAGGCTCCATGGCCCTGGCAGGTATAAACTTACCTGCCTGCCATTTTGAATGAAAGCTAAAGGAGGTAACGCGAAGCAATGTGGATCTATGAGAAAAAACTGCAATATCCGGTTCGTGTGGGTAAATGCGATATCCGAATGGCCAAATACTTAGCGGAGCAATACGGAGGTGCAGACGGCGAATTGTCCGCCGCTCTGCGTTATTTGAATCAACGTTATACCATTCCTGATAAAGTGATCGGGCTGCTCAATGATATCGGGACCGAAGAATTCGCCCACCTGGAAATGATTGCTACCATGATATACAAATTAACCAAAGATGCTACTGTTGAAGAATTGGAAGCGGCTAATCTCGGAGCGTATTACGTTAATCATGACAAGGCCCTGTACTACCAAAACGCCGCGGGAGTTCCATGGACGGCTACCTACATTCAGGCGAAAGGCGATCCGATTGCCGACCTGTATGAGGACATCGCGGCGGAAGAGAAAGCGCGGGCTACATACCAGTGGCTGATCGATATGACGGACGACGTCGAATTGCAGGACGGCCTGAAATTCTTACGGGAGCGTGAAATCATTCATTCTCTGCGCTTCCGTGAAGCGGTGGAGATATTGAAAGACGATCGGGAACATAAGAGGGTATTCTAGTTAATCTCGTTGAGCGAAGGTGAATCCTTATGTCTAAATCCAAGCGTGGGAAAGCGTTATGGATCATTCCCTCCAGAGGCCGCGGTACATGTCCGGTGTGCAAGAGCACACGGATCAAATTGCTGTATACGAAGATGACCAGTTCCGGTCAGGCCTTAAAGGTCTGCAAACGCTGCTTCAATGCAACCCAGGAAAAAATCGACTCCGCATTTACGACTGTTTACAAGTAAGTGGTTACACATCCAGGAACAATATAAAAAGTATGGAGAAGAAATTCCTTGCTCCATACTTTTTTTGTCTTTAGGTCATGTAAATACGCAAATAATTCACTGAGTTTCTGAAAATAATGCTACAATAGAGGCCGGAAGCACTTTAGTTTTTTTAGTAAAGGAGCATTTGATCATGTCAACCATTCTTAAAACGCTAACCATTGCAGGCAGTGATTCCAGCGGCGGCGCGGGGATTCAGGCAGACTTGAAAACATTTGAAGAATACGGAACTTACGGACTCAGCGCATTGACTACCATTGTTACGATGGATCCGGACCGCGGATGGCATCATAACGTGTATCCTGTAGACGCTAATCTGGTGGCCGAGCAGTTGAAAACCGTGTTTGCGGGCGGGCCAGTGCAAGCTATGAAGACAGGAATGTTAGGCAGTGTGCCTATTATAGAAGTCGTTGAGAAATGCATCAGACAGCATGAGCAACAAAATGTGGTCATCGACCCGGTCATGGTTTGCAAAGGGGAAGATGAAGTTTTGAATCCGGAAAGCGCGGACGCCATTCGCGATCTGCTGCTACCGCTTGCTACTGTAGTCACGCCAAATCTGTTCGAGGCCGGTGTATTATCCGGGTTGGGCCGTCTTTCTAGCGTGGAAGACATGAAAAATGCGGCAAAGATCATCCATGAACGCGGCGCTGCAAACGTTGTAATCAAAGGCGGTAAAGCTTTGGAAGGCGAAAAAGCGATCGATTTGTTCTATGACGGCGAGGAGTTTGAAGTTCTGGAGACGGAAAAAATCGAACCGGCACATAACCATGGAGCGGGTTGTACTTTTGCGGCAGCTATAACCGGGGGATTGGCCGGCGGCTTAACTGTGAAGGACGCTGTAATTAAAGCTAAGGAATTCGTAACGGCAGCCATTCGCTCAGGGTACCAATTTAATGAGTACGTTGGCCCCGTATTCCACGGCGGCTACCGTTTGAACAACTAAGAAGGACTAAAGATTATGATGCAGGCAAGGGAGTAAAATGATTCCGAAACAACAGCGATCTTAGGAACATTTTACGTACTTTCCGCTTACATCGATATTAATAGTTCTTCTGTTATAGTTGAATATGTCAGGACAGGCCGGTTTCCAGGATTGGAAGCTGGTCTTTTTGTGTTGTACTCAGCCACTAAACACGTTGGTCAAGCAGCACGTTTATGCGGGCCCAATAATGAAAGATAATCAATGAAACCGATTAAAGTAAGCGTTTTATTGTTCCTCAAAGCTCGAAAAAGTAACGATTCTGCGTAAATTCCGGGATTTACAGAAAATGAGAGCAGGCGTAATATTCACTCTTGGATTTTATATTCTTGATTCGCTGAATTTCCCGTATGACGGGAAAACGGGGGAACCGAATACCGGGCGTACCGGCCAAACAGCCGAAAACGAACGGTAAGGGGTGAATCCGCGGCATGGTCTGCAGAACATGCCGCGGAGGGGTGACTCTCGCCACCCTAATCCGACAGCTAACCTCGTAAGCGTA
>DJTQ01000381.1:0-671 GCA_002439285.1 Paenibacillaceae bacterium UBA6304 | reverse complement strand
GACAGCTAACCTCGTAAGCGTAGTCCGGGAGAGGATGATACTGTGCCCATGTAAAACAACCATGGACCGCAGGGGATCGTACCTCTGTGGTTTTTTGCTGTGCAAAATGCTACTGAGGTTGCCATACTGAGGTACGCTTTAACTCCTGCTGAAATTGAGGATTTACCAGAATTATTAGCTTATAAACAGCTTCTATATTTGCAAAAATAAGACACGGTGGTGTTGCAGCTATGTTTTCGATTATCAAGAGAATTCTCATCGGTCAGCCGCTGAAGTCAACCGCACTCGGCGAACAAAGACTTAATAAAACCAAAGCCTTGGCCATCCTTTCCTCAGACGCCTTGTCCTCCGTAGCCTACGGTCCGGAGCAGATCTTACTCGTTTTGATGACGATCGGTGCGGCTGCCTATTGGTACTCTATCCCGATTGCCGCTGGCATTCTGGTACTGTTGCTGGCTCTAGTTTTATCTTACAGACAAGTGATTTATGCGTATCCGCATGGCGGAGGAGCCTATGTTGTGTCCAAGGAAAATTTGGGCGTAAACTCCGGTCTTTTAGCAGGCGGTGCGCTGCTGGTGGATTATATTTTAACCGTTGCGGTAAGTATCTCCGCGGGGACGGATGCGATCACCTCGGCATTTCCGTCGTTGCATTCCTATAATGTACTCATT
>DJTQ01000380.1:730-18646 GCA_002439285.1 Paenibacillaceae bacterium UBA6304 | reverse complement strand
AAATAAATGTGTTTAAAAAGTGTTAGAGAAAAATTAAGACGAATTGGACTTTCCGGGCTTGTCTTCGCGATAAAGACGGAAAGAAGGAGTGCTAATGATGGAAACGATTACAGTCCGCTCTGACATTACTTTACAAGAACAACTGGCCCGGCTGGAAGCATGGTATAACTCTCATGGTGATGCTATGGCGCTGCGGGAGACTCTGGATCTGCGCGGGAAATTAGCTGAAGAGAAATTAACGCTGTCGTTCTGCGGACATTTCTCAGCGGGTAAATCGAGTCTGATCAATACGTTGTGCGGCAAGCCGATGCTGCCGTCCGGCCCGCTACCGACGACGGCGAATATAGCGGCGCTTTATAACGGCCCGCCCAAAGCGGTGCTAACTCCGGTGCGAAATCCAGGCGGAGAGCAAAGACTCCCGCTGGAAGTACGGCGGGATGAGCTGGATAAATATTGCCGGGACGGGGCTTCGTATGAAAAGGTTTCCGTTTGGGATCATATTCCGCTACTTGGTAGTCACGGTGTGTTGCTGGATACTCCCGGGGTGGATTCCGGGGACTCGGCTCATGCGCTCGCAACAAATTCGGCGCTGCATTTAGCCGATATTGTCTTTTATGTGATGGACTATAATCATGTCCTGTCCGAGAGCAATCTCTCTTTTGCCCGGCGATTGGCAGACTGGGGTAAGCCGCTTTATCTTGTGGTGAATCAGATCGATAAGCACCGGGAGCAGGAATTAAAGTTTGAGACCTATCGTGCTTCGGTGGAGCAGGCTTTTGAACTATGGGGTGTGGAGTCTGCGGGTGTATTTTATATCTCGTTGAAAGAACCGGAGCACCCGCTGAATATGTTGCCGTTATTGAAACAGACGATAGATGAACTGCTTAGGGATCCGCAAAGACTTTTGGAGTACAGCGTTGCGTGCTCACTGCGCCACGGTGGCGAGGAGTTTCTCAAACGCTGTGCGGCAGAAGAGGAGGAAGCGGGAGAGCGGCTGCTTACGGAAGCCGGTGGCGAAGAAGGCGCTGAGTTATGGCAACAACAACTGGATGCTCTTGATAATGAGCTGAAGGAATTTGGTGGCAAGGCGGAAAGGCTTCGACGCGAATGGCTTGGAGAACTAGATACCTTGTTGGGGAGCGCCTATTTGATGACTCCGGCCCTACGGGATGCGGCGGGAGAATATCTGGAAAGCCGGCAGCCCGGATTCAAGACGGGTCTGCTGTTTCAGCGCGACAAAACCCGGAGGGAACAAGAGCGGCGAAGAGATCAGTTCCTCGCGAAGCTGAAGGAACAGGTTGACGCTCAAGTGGACTGGCATGTCCGGGATTTGCTCCGCAAGTTCGGCCGCAGCCTGGAGCTCTGGGACCCGGCTTGGGAGAGCCGGATGGACGGGGAGCTCCCCGTGGCGGAGGAAGCTTGGATCAGCGGTCCGGCCCGGGAGGGCGCGGTTGTGTCCGGCGAGTATACGCTCCACTATACCGCCGATGTCGCGACCGGAATCACCGGCCGGTACCGCCGCGCAGCCCTCGTCCTCGCGGACGGGCTGCTTGACGCCTTCGCGCCGCGTCTGGCGGCGGCGCAGGCGGACCTTGCCGCGCAGCGCGAGGCGCTGCTTGCGCGGTCCGCGGCGGCAGCGCGGCTGCAGGCGCACCGCGCTGCCGCAAGCGAGCGGGCCGAGCGGCTACGCGCGCTGCTCGGCCCCGGGACGCCCCTCCCTCCCGGCGCACTGCCGGAGGTGAGGGACGTCCCGGTGGTGCGGCCGCCTGCAGCGCAGCAGCGGCCGCCACAGGCGCAGGCGGCGCGCACGGACGCGCCCGCGCCAGTATCGGCGGCGGCGTCGTCCACGCCGCCTACGCCGCCCGCTGCCGCCGCAGGCCGGCAGCGGCTTGCAGCAGCCGCAGCGGCGTTGGAAGCCGCTGCGGAGGCGCTTGCCCCATACCCGGCCTTCGGATCCGGGGTTCGGGAGCTGCGCGCCCGCGCGGTCCATTTGACCGGCGGCCGCTTTACGGTCGCGCTGTTCGGTGCGTTCAGCGCGGGCAAATCCTCCTTCGCGAACGCCCTTCTCGGTTCACAGATACTGCCCGTTTCGCCGCATCCAACCACTGCGGCTATCAATCGGATTCTGGCTCCGGAGAATGGCATGGAGCATGGGCAGGCTGCGGTCATCTTCAAATCACCGGAGGCGATGCGGGGAGATCTGGTTTACTCTTTTGAGGCGCTGCAACTGGGCTCCTGGAAGGAGCGAACCTGGAAGAGCGAAGTCCAGAAGCTTCGGGCCGTGGATGTCCCTGCATCGGGGCGTGCCCACTACAGCTTCTTGAAAGCCGCAGCCGTAGGCTGGGACGATAACGCATCTCGCCTTGGCACAAGAGAAATCGCCGGGCTGGAGGGCTTTGCCGCTTATGTCGCCGAGGAGAGCAAGGCTTGTTTCGTAGAGCAGATGGATCTGTATTATTCGTGTCCATTGACGGAGCAGGGGATCGTTATCGTGGATACGCCTGGGGCCGATTCGATTCATGCGCGCCATACCGGCGTGACTTTTCAATATATCCGGAACAGTGACGCTTTGCTGTACGTGACTTACTATAACCACGCTTTTTCACGGACCGACCGCCAGTTTCTGGCCCATCTAGGGAGAGTAAAGGGCAGCTTTGCGCTCGACAAAATGTTCTTTATCGTGAATGCCTCCGATTTGGCATCGACGAGCGAGGAATTGGCATCGGTCATGGAACATGTGTCGGATGGATTACGCGGGGCCGGGATCGAGCAGCCGCAGATCCATGCCGTTTCGAGCCTGGCTGCATTGTCGGGCAAGATTTCGGGTGATTCCGATGATTTCGCGGCCTCCGGTTTTGCCGAGTTCGAAGACATCTTCTTTGATTTTATCGGCAAAGAGCTGACCGGTCTTGCCTTCGATGCGGCCGGACGTGAACTGAAGACCGTCATGGAACGGGCGCAGGAGTGGAGCGAGGAGCTAGCCCAGAGCCGGGAAGAACGGGAGCGGAAGCTGTCGATGATTCGCGTAGACAAAGGGATATTTGCGTCATTACTTGCCCAACTCGCGGAGAGCGACCCGGGTCCGCTACTCCGGCAGGAGACGGAAGAACTGTTGTTCCATGTCCGCAATCGGCTCCGGCTGCTTGCCGGTGATTTATTCCATGAGTTTTTCCATCCGACCTTACTCCAGGAGGATGGGGGCGATCTGAAAATCAAATTCGCAGCCTCATTTCGTGGTTGGCTTGGTCAACTATCCGTTGAACTTGAGCGAGAACTGCAGGCTACCTCCCTCAGGCTGGAGAGAAAGGGCGACGCTATAATTGCAGCGCGGAATACAGAATGGCTCGAGAAGGTGAGGATCGAGATTAGAAACATTCCCGCTTTTCGTAGTGCGGACGTCTCTTCCTGTTCATGGGTTACCCCTGAACTTCAGGAAGCCATGCTTGAACACCGGCTTAGTGCGCGGGATTATGCCGCTTATTTTAAAAGCCCCAAGTTTTTCTTCGAAGACGGCGGTAAACAGAGACTTCGCGAAGTCCTTGAAAAGCCGATCGATGACATTCTGAAGACAGCGGTGGAGGAAGCCGGTCTCGGACTTGGAGACTATTACTGCCTGGAAATCACGCGGCACTTTGCCGCATTGGCCGCCCGCTATGAAGCGGAGTGGGAAGAATGGGAGACAGGCCTTTCGAATCTCGAATCGGGCGCCGGCAACGAGAAAGACTGGGGTGCTGTAATGGAACGGTTAACAAGCTTGTCGGGGATTTTTTAAACGAATATATTGCAATTCTTATCGCAGTCGGCCTGTTACATTTGCAAGATTGTTTCGAATTTTGTAACTTTTTGTCGAAAAATAGCATAACTTAAATTTGGGCTATTGCATTATTCGCCGTAAAACCTGAAAATAGAACTAGGTAAATGGTCTAATCAAGTGGAAATCTATAAAAGGTGGGATGATCCAATTGAGTACTCAGGTTTGTGCTCCAGCCTTGGCGATCCGCAGAAGTTGCAACGAAGATGTCAATCATATGCTTCCATTGATGCGTCAGCTTCGCTACCCAACTACGCCAAGTGTGCTGAAAGAACGCCTTGCCATGTTGGAAGGTCACGAACAACTTTGCAGTTTGGTTGCTGAAGTGGATGGAGTTGTGGTTGGAACAATCTTTCTGAAGCAGTATCAGACGCATGATATGATGAAACCTGTTACTCATATTACGGCATTGGTAGTGGACGCGAAGCATAGAGGGAACGGAATCGGCAAACGTCTTCTTCTTGAAGCGGAGACCTGGGGCAAGCAGCGCGGCAGCTCGCAGATGTTTGTATCCGTAGCAGGCGATAGCAATATGACGTCCAAATCCTTCTATGAATATTCGGGATTTACCTGCACAGGCTACCGTTTAAGCAAACCATTGGTATAGCCGAAATAAAAGCTATGGAAAGGAGACAGTCCCTTTTCCATAGCTTTTTTTCAGTGTTAATGCCGTTTAGTAACAGGGACCCAAATCTCACTTCTGAAGCCCGGGGCGGACACTTCTTTGCTCTCGTTCCATAATATTTCGGGTCCTTCGATCAGTTCATAAGAGGCGGAAGGGAGCCACTCGGAATAAATGCGGCCCCACACGTTTTGAAGCGTCTCGGGGAAATTGCCCACAGCTTCAAAAACGGCCCAGGTTGAGGCCAAAACTTCGAGACACCTCATATTCTCTGGACATGCCTTTGTGGTTGCCGCCCCGATATAATGATCCAGACCTCCCTGTTCCTCCATACGTTCCTCGGAGAAATTCACCGAGGCGCTGATTAGTCCATAAGGTTCAACATCCGATAGCTGTTTCAGTGTATGGATGGTAGCCTCATTTAAACCGGCCCACATCGAATCGATCTCCGGATTGGTTCCATGGAAGACAATGGGCACTCTCTTCATCATTCCTACGATGCGAAAGGCCTCTTTCTCCACGATTCTGTAATTCATTTCAGTTCCTCCTCTAATCGTTAGTTGAAAGGTCATTTGAGGATAAGCTTTGAGTAATGAACCATGGCTACGTGCTTCAGAGGGAGTGATTCCATGCATAAGCTGAAAAGCCCTGGCAAAAGAATCAGGAGAGTTGTAACCGTATTTTAGTGCAACATCTATAACTTTTTGGTCATTATTTTTGAGATCGAATGCGGCTGATGTAAGTCTTCTGCGGCGAATATATTCCGATAATGGAATCCCGGCAAGAAGGGAAAACATTCTTTTGAAATGGTATTCCGAGCAGCAGGCCGCCCGCGCTACTTCCCGCATATCGATTTCCCCGGTCAACTGCCTCTCGATATATCCCATTGCACGGTTCATATACTGCATCGAATCCATGGTGAGTTCCTCCTTTCTGTTACAAGTTTATAAGAGATGCCAGATATGTTCCCGACAATATTCATACCAAATATGCAGGGCGATCACTATCTTTATTAAAAAGACCGCTTGGCAATGTTGAAATTGCCTAACGGTCATTCTTTGCTTCAAATTTATTAATTCGCAGCGTATACAGAAACGGACTCCAACGCCGGGGCCGTTAAACGACGGCAATAATTCCGCCGATAGCTTTCCATTTCTCCCCTGAACATTAGCTTGAGGTAAGCGCAGTTGGAAAAATCGTCGGGCGTAGTAAGCCCTGCGGATTTGTCGAGAAGTTTGACGCCCGCTTGTTGAAACACACTGCTTACGAACTGGGAACAGAAATAAGAATTCTCTCCCCCGAGTTCCATATTGAGGACAATCCCGAGGATTCCCAGGAAATTATAGCTGTAGAGATCGCGGTTCTCTTCAAATTGACGTACGTAATTCCGCATTTCTTTGTAGGTCTCCTCGCTAACGGTATAGCTGTATACCGCACAAGTCGCTCTTTCGAACACGCGGGAATGAATATTCTCTTGGACGAAGCCGCCGAACATCGGAAGTAAAGGGTGTTTTCTGCCGAAGCTGTAAACTTCCCGAAGCTCGGCATCAAAGGCGATAGAGGCGTGGTTATAAGGTGCCCGTGTATATAAACCGATCATCTTCGCAACGACAGTATTGGGATTGCTGAGCAGGATAAAAATTTGTTTATTCTTTTTCATGAGTATTCAACCGCCATTATTTTATTGGGTATGTATTCCATTTATTCCTGTGTTCCATTTGATATTATCATGGTACGGCGATTCGGGGAATACCGAAACGGACCGAAGACGGAAATAAAACTGGACTAAGGTCGTGGATTGTCTTTGCCCATTACATTTACAAAACCTGGTGGATAGGATAAAATCGGGGGAAATCAAGGCGCTTTGGTGGGTAACGCTATAGGGAAGAGGATGGTTGGCAATGTACAAACTGATTTTAGCCGATGATGAAGAAGACGTAAGGGAAGGGCTACTGCAATTGATAGATTGGGATAACCTCGGTTTTCAGGTGTCCGATACGGCGGAGAACGGGAAGGAAGCGGCTGAACTGGTGGACAAGCATCTTCCCGACATCGTGGTCACGGATATTCAAATGCCGTTTATGAGCGGGTTGGAGCTCTCCGAATGGATTCGGGCAACACATCCGGACACTAAAATTATTATTTTGACCGGTTATGAAGAATTCGAATATGCCCAAAAAGCGATTCGGCTCGGAATCGATGAATATTTACTCAAGCCTTTCTCGGCCGGTGAACTGGCGGCAGTTTTGCATAAAGTCAAGGAGCAGATGGATGCAGAACGAGCGGCTAGGGAGAATATTCAGCTTTTGACCGAACACTACCGGAAGAATCTTCCCGTCCTGCAGAGTCTGTTTCTCTCTTCGCTGGTATCTAGGCGCCTGCCGCAGATGGAAATCCGCGAGAAAAGCAGGCATTATAATCTGGAACTTGAGGGTGCCGGCTATATGATCTCTGTTTTGAGGATCGATGATAATCTGGATATAAATTCAGGCGGAAAACCTGAAGCAATGGCAAGTGAAAGAGATCTTTCCCATTCACTGAGAGCAACAAACGACACCCAGCTTCAGCTGTTCGCCGTACTGAATATAGCTAATGAAATCATCCGGCGGCTCCCGGGCGACCAGGTGTTTATCCATCACGATGGGGTCGTTCTGCTCAGCATTTTTGATAGCGCTGTCAATGAGCAAATGGTGGGCCGGAGTCTTGATCTGCTTGAAGAAATCCGGTATAGCGTGGAGCGCTATTTGAAGCTGACCATTACCATTGGCGCAGGCATGGCCGTTTCAGATATCGGCGACGTATTCTTATCGTATCAAGATGCCCTGCGGGCGCTGGATTATCGGTTGATCCTGGGCAGCAACAAGGTGATCTGGATCAATGATGTGGAATCCCGCCAGATTATTCCGTTTGTATTTGATGAAGTTAAAGAGAAAGAGTTGATCCGATGCTTGAAGGTCGGCACGGATGTAGAGCTCGCTGTTCTTCTCGATGATCTGTTCGGCGGTCTGCTCGACAGCCGGATTTCTTATCAGGATTTCCAGGTTTACTTACTAATGATGCTGACTGCTGTCATTAAGGCATCACAGGATGTCCATGCGGATATGGATAAGCTATTCGGAGACGGGGCTCTGTTCCTTGGCCAGTTGTCCAAATTATCGCATGCCATCGAGGCGAAGACTTGGTTTGCGGGCATCTGCATGAAGCTGAAGCACTCTATCGCAAGTGAGCGGCAGACCAGCTATAACAAACTGGTGGAAGAAGCCAAGGAATACATACAGCTTCATTTCGGAGAAAGCGATATTTCGATTACCAAAGTGTGCAAACAGTTGCACATCAGCACCGGATATTTTAGCAATATTTTCAAAAAAGAAACATCGATGACCTTCGTGAACTATTTGATGAGTGTCCGGATGGAGTCCGCTCAGCAGTTGCTCCGAACGACGGATTTGAAGTCTTTTGAAATCGCCGAGAAGGTGGGATTCACCGACCCGAACTATTTTAGCTTTTGTTTTCGCAAAAAATTCGGAATTTCACCGAAAGAATACCGGAGCGGAGCCGGAAAGGCATGAAGCGGATGCAGGCAGTTTCCCGTTTTTTTAGAAGTTTTCATGTGCGGAAAATCCAAGTCCTGATTTCCTTATCTTCGATTACGATTACGCTTCTTACCGTCGTATTGGTTAGCGTCCTGCTGTTCAATCGCTTCTCCAAAGCGGCTGAGGAGAACGCTTATCTTAATCTGGGACAGATTATTGAGCAGGTGAATGCCAATCTCGAACTCTATGTCGGCGGGATGCAGGATATTTTTGAATTAACCCAGGAGCAAATGAACGCCGCTTCCGATATCCCTGACGACCAGAAGCTCGACGAGCAACTGGGGACGATTTTGAATACTCGTAAGGACTTGGTGTCCATCGCCTTGTTCACCAAAGAGGGCAACCTCGTGCGGGGTGTTCCGGAGCTTCCGATGCGGCAAAACACAAAGCTTACCGAACAGCTCTGGTTCGAATCGGCGATTCAGAATCCGAAGAGCTTGCAGTTCACTCCTCCCCATATCCAGAACTTGTTTAAATCGGATTACCGCTGGGTCGTGTCCATGAGCAAAATGATCACTTATCGGGATGATTCGCGAGTGAAGCAAGGGGTACTCGCCATGGATATTAACTTCCGGACGATCGATGAGCTCAGTCAAAGGGTCGAACTAGGGAAGAAAGGCTACGTCTATATCATTGATAGTGTGGGAAACATCGTTTACCATCCCCAGCAGCAGCTGATATATGCCGGCCTCAAGTATGAAAATCTTGAACCGGTGCTGAATTACGCGTATGGGAGCTATCTTGACGAATCCGACGGCGAGCAGCGGCTCATCACGATCCAAACCGTGAAGCCGGCAGGATGGAAGATTGTTGGCGTTGCGTATGCGGATGAGTTTCTAACGACTAAAAAAGAGCTCGGCGGATTCTTGTACAGTTTTCTACTCGCCGCCCTGGTCGTCATTCTAATCATCAATTTATATGTGTCCGCAAGAATAGCGCAGCCGATCCGCCGCCTAGAACGTTCCGTTCAGATGGTGGAGAAGGGAGATTTCGGCACCAATGTGTATGTCAGTGGGGCTTATGAGGTTGAGCAGCTGTCGAAGCGCTTTAATCTGATGCTGCGGCGGATCCGTGAACTGATGGATCAGATCATCGAAGAGCAAGAGGCTAAGCGCAAAAGCGAGCTCGATGTCTTGCAAGCCCAAATTAATCCGCATTTTCTGTACAATACGCTGAATTCGGTCACACGCATGGCGGAGCTTGGCCGGAACGAGGAAGTGGTTACGACGATCACCTCGTTATCCCGGTTTTTCCGGATCAGCTTGAGCAAGGGGAAACTTATCATCCCGGTTGAGGATGAACTGGAGCATGTGCGTCACTACCTGATTATCCAGACCATCCGCTTCAAAAATAAATTCCGCTACGAAATCCAGGCGGAAGAAGGAACGCTCAATGCTTTGACCTTGAAGCTGATCCTTCAGCCGCTGGTCGAAAATGCGATCCACCATGGCATTGAGAAGTCGGCCGAGGAAGGCTTTATCGGCGTTTATGCCCGAGTGAGCGGAGACCACCTTGAATTCGTAATTAAGGATAACGGTGTCGGGATGACGCAGGATATGATGGACAAGCTGCTGTCCGGCAGACTGCGCAGTGAAAGCGATTCAGGAGTCGGTGTCATCAACGTTCAGGAGCGAATTTCCCTCTACTATGGCAAGGAATTTGGGCTTCATTATGAAAGCGAGCCGGATGAGGGGACTACCGTTACTATAAAGCTGCCGATGGTTAAGACAGATTTCCCGAAGAAAGAGAGGGATAAATCATGAGTCTTGTTCATTCGTTGAGTAAGGGTCTCCTGATCATGATTTTACTACTGCCTTTGACGTCTTCCTGTGCGCCTGCAGGAAATCTGCAAAAAGGCGAGCAGATGACCGTGATCGACATGATCGTCAAAATGGACCGGGGGGATTACTGGAGTACGATAAAAATGGGGGCCGAAGTAGCGGCAAAGGAATACAACGTTAAACTGAATTTCCTGGCTCCAGAAAACGAGAATGATTACAAGGAACAAATTGTGTTAATGGAGCAGTCGATCTCCCGCCGACCGGACGCCATCATCCTGGCCGCGAGCGATTATGAAGCACTGGGACAGGCGACGGACCGGAGTTCCTACTACGATATTCCGGTGGTTTCCATGGATTCGGAGGTCGCCTCCACGAAGGTACAAACTTTTGTCGGAACAAACAACTATGAAGCCGGACAGAAGGCTGCTGAACGTTTAGTCGAGCTTACAGGTAAACAGAGCGATATCGGAATCGTAAATTTTGTAAAAGGGGCGCGCAATGCCGATCAACGGGAAGAAGGGTTTCTGGATTATGTTGCGCGATTCTCGGGAATCCGGGTCGTGGATATCCAGTATTGCGGATCGGACGAGGAGCTGGCTTACCGTTTGACGCGGAATATGCTGACGAATTATCCAAGCCTGGACGGATTGGTCTCTTTGAGCGCAGAATCTTCGATCGGAGCGGGAAGGGCCGTGGAGGAGATGGGATACGGCGGCAAAATAATGATGATCGCATTCGATAATCCACCCGAAATGCTGGAATTGCTTCAGGAAGAAACGGTTCAGGCGATGGTGGTGCAAAACCCTTTTAATAACGGATACATGGCTGTCTCAGCCGCAGTCAAAG
This sequence comes from Paenibacillaceae bacterium UBA6304, assembly GCA_002439285.1. Lineage (GTDB taxonomy): Bacteria > Bacillota > Bacilli > Paenibacillales > Paenibacillaceae > Fontibacillus. Next base: position 7,993 of record DJTQ01000380.1, on the reverse strand, counting down.
CCGCCCGCGGTGAGAAACTGGAGGATAAGATCCCCACCGATACAAAGCTGATTGATCTGGAAAATATGCTATGGCCGGAGAACCAGAAGTTATTGTTTCCGTTTGTAAAATAAGATACTGTGTCCAAATACTCTCTTGTCCGTTGTTCCGGCAGGAGAGTATTTTTGGATCTTCCGGGTAAATTATTGAAGAACTGTGATTTCCGAAATTATACAATCGAAAAGGAGAACCAAATGAGCGATAAGGATATGCTGCATACGGGAACCGTTGATATGACCCAAGTGCTTAATGACTTATGGTGCGTCCGTACATTAATGGTGAATACGGTATTCGTGGGCAGCCCCGAACGGGGAGATTGGGTGCTGGTTGATACCGGATTAGGGCCATTCAAGAATGCCATTATTCAGGAAGCCGACAATATTTACGGAAGAGCGCCCAAGGCGATTATTCTGACGCATGGGCATTTTGATCATGTCGGCTGCGTAATCGACTTATCGGATTACTGGAGGGCTCCCGTATATGCCCATGTTGAAGAATTCCCGTATTTAACCGGGATTCGGGATTATCCTGAAGGTGACCCCGCCGTTGGCGGAGGACTGCTGGCCGGAGTAGCTCCGTTGTACCCGAACAAGGCCATAAATTTGGAGGACAGGCTGCGTCCGCTACCCGAGGATGGCACCGTGCCGGGAGCGCCAGGTTGGAAATGGATGGCCACGCCGGGACACAGTCCGGGTCACGTCTCTTTATACCGGGAGGAAGACGGCACGCTGATTGTTGGCGATGCATTCATCACGGTCAAGCAAGAGTCGGCTCTCGCGGTTATGAAGCAGAGCCAAGAGCTTCATGGTCCGCCGATGTATTTTACCCCGGATTGGGAAGCTGCTAAGGAATCTGTACGCAAGCTGGCATCACTGCCGATTGAAACGGCGGTCACCGGCCATGGGGTGCCGATGTCAGGCGAGGAACTGCGCAGCGGGCTTCAGCGACTTTCGGAGCATTTCGACGAACTGGCAATCCCGGATCAGGGAAGGTATGTGGAGGATGATAGGCAATGAAGTATAGCACAGATTTACCCATCCCTCATCACGCACAAACGTAGAAGTCCGAACCCAAAAGACGCCGGTAGGCGTTTTTTTTTTTTTGTGAAATTATCAAAATAACATCATCAGAATTTTCATAGAACATCTCAGAATATTTAGTTCGCAAACCTGAGAAATCAAGTCATAATGAAAACGTATCCACTAGGAGATCAAAGATAACGAAAATCAGTTCAGGAGGTCAAAAAGATGAAAAAAGTCGGTACGGCATTATTAGCTGCAGCATTGCTCGGGGCCACGATGGCTGGCTGCTCCAGCGGCGGAAACAAGGAAAGCGGGGGAAGCGGTGAGCCGAAGGTAGGCGTGGCGATTTACAAGTTTGATGATACTTTCATGACCGGTGTACGGAATTCCATCGAGAAAAACGCAAGCGGGATCGCCAAAGTCGACATTGTCGATAGCCAAAATTCTCAGCCCACCCAGAACGATAAAATCGACTTGTTCCTGACGAAGAAAACCAACTCGTTGATCATTAACCCGGTTGACCGTACGGCGGCTGGAGTCATTATCGATAAAGCCAAAGGAAAAGATACCCCGGTTGTGTTCCTTAACCGTGAACCGCTTCCGGAAGACATGAAGAAATGGGATAAAGTGTACTATGTCGGTGCTAAAGCGGAAGAATCAGGGACCTTGTCCGGCCAAATTATCGTCGATTACTGGAAGGCCAATCCAACGGCCGATAAAAACGGCGACGGCGTTCTCCAATACGTCATGCTGAAAGGCGAGCCGGGCCACCAGGATGCCGAGCTTCGCACGCAATATTCCGTTCAAGCGGTTGAAGATGCGGGAATCAAGGTGGAAAAAGTAGCTGAAGATACGGCGATGTGGGACCGCGTAAAAGGTCAAGAGAAGATGGCCGCGTTCCTTGCAGCCAATGGCGACAAAATTGAAGCCGTATTCGCCAACAATGACGACATGGCTTTGGGTGCCATCGAAGCCCTGAAAGCCTCCGGATATTTTGCGGGCGACAAATTTATGCCGGTTGTCGGCGTAGATGCTACTGCACCAGCTCTTCAAGCGTTGGAGCAAGGGACTATGCTGGGCACGGTGCTTAACGATGCCGAGAACCAAGGTAAAGCCGCAGTTACGCTGGCATCCTTGCTGGCAAAAGGCAGCGAAATCAATAAAGATAGCGTAGGCTTCGAAATTACGGACAATCAATATGTTTGGATTCCTTACCAAAAAGTAACGAAAGATAACGCAGCCGATTTTAAATAAGCCGCTGCGGACGCAGCAGGACTTCTCATAAGCAGGTCAAGCGTGGGAGGTTCGAACCTGAGGGGGCGGACCTCCCATTCATATGAATGGCTTGAAGGATAGAGATGTGGAGGGAACGCTGCTGTGCCTCTTTTAGGAATAGAACAGATTGGGGGGCGAAACTTTTGATCGAAGAGAAGTATGCGCTGGAGATGAAGGACATCTCCAAAGAATTCCCCGGCGTCAAAGCGCTGGATGGAGTAACCTTGCAGGTTAGACCCGGTACTGTACACGCACTTATGGGCGAAAACGGCGCGGGAAAATCAACATTGATGAAATGCCTGTTCGGCATCTATAAACCCGACGGCGGAGAAATTTATTTAGACGGTCAAAAAGTCGAAATCAATAATTCCAGCGATGCGCTAGGGCTAGGAGTTTCGATGATTCATCAGGAGCTGCATCCCGTGCCGTTCCGCAATATTATGGAAAATATATGGCTCGGCCGATTCCCGATGATGGGGTGGGGCCCTTTCAAACTCGTGAATCACGGTAAGATGTACCGGGATACGGAAGAGCTGTTTAAACAATTGGATATCGATTTAAGTCCGGATACACTGGTGGGGAAATTGTCCGTTTCCAAAATTCAATCCATCGAAATTGCAAAAGCGGTTTCATTTCATTCGCAAATCATTGTCATGGACGAACCTACTTCTTCATTAACCAGTGTAGAAGTGGAGCATCTGTTTCGAATTATCAATGACCTGAAGAAACGTGGCGTGGCAATCATTTATATTTCTCACAAGATGGAAGAAATCCTGCGTATCTCCGACGACGTAACGATCATGCGGGACGGGAAAAAAATCGGAACCTGGCCGGCGATTGATATGACGACAGATCTCATTATTTCCAAAATGGTCGGGCGGGATTTGACGCAACGGTTCCCGGACCGGCACAATGTGCCGAACGGTGTAGTTATGAAGGTGGATGACTTGACCTCACCGGATCCGAAATCGTTCAAGAATGTCTCTTTCGAGCTTCGTAAGGGCGAAATTCTCGGAGTGGGCGGTTTGGTCGGCGCTCAGCGAACCGAATTAATTGAAGCTTTGTTCGGGCTTCGCGAAATTCATTCCGGAAGTATTTCGATTAACGGTAAAGAGGTGAAAATCAAAAATGCCGGGGACGCCAAACGGAACGGGATGGCTCTGCTAACGGAGGAACGCCGGACGACGGGGATTTTTCCGGTACTGTCCGTGCATGAGAATGCCGCGATTGCGAATATGAACCGTTATGTGACGCCTTATCTTCTTCTGAATGAGCGCCGTAAAAAGGAAGAAGTGAACAAAATGATCGAGAAACTGCGAACGAAAACCCCATCGCCAAAGACGCTGATCATGAATTTGTCAGGCGGGAATCAGCAGAAGGTACTGCTAGCACGATGGCTGCTTACTGAACCGGAGATTTTGCTGCTGGACGAACCGACTCGAGGGATTGATGTTGGTGCAAAATACGAGATCTATTCTCTCATCGTGGATTTGGCGCAACAAGGGAAGAGCATCATCATGATTTCATCCGAAATGCCGGAACTGCTTGGCATGTCCGACCGCGTGATGGTCATGTCCGAAGGCCGACTGACAGGGATATTAGATGGAGCCGAGACTTCGGAAGAAGAAATTATGCGTCTGGCTGCTCAGCATTAAGGTGAAGAGAAGGAGGAGAAAATCATGAATACCAAAAGAATGCAGAATTTTGTGACTGAAAATGCGATCTATATTGTGCTCGCGGTACTCGTTATCGGGATCGCCGTGTACGAGCCGAGTTTTATCGGGCTAAATACGCTTCAGGATATATTGCTCCAGTCGTCAACCCGGGTGATTATCGCGCTTGGCGTGGCATTCATTCTAATTACCGGAGGGACCGATTTGTCGGCCGGACGGATGGTCGGGTTAACCGCAGTTATATCGGCATCCATGTTACAAACGGAAGAGTATGCACGGCGATTCTTCCCGGATCTTCCGCATCTATGGATGATCGTACCTATTGTTATTGCAATCGTTGTAGGTTTAATCTTCGGTATGATTAACGGAATTATCGTCTCCAAATTCAAAGTTCCTCCGTTTATCGCCACGCTCGGTACCATGGTCGCGATTTACGGCATCAACTCTTTGTATTTCGATATGGATCCTAACCAGTCGCAGCCGATCGGCGGATTACGTAAGGATTTCACGGACCTGGGGTCAGGCTTCCTTCACATCGGAGAATTTAAGCTCCATTACATTGTACTCATTGCGATAGCCGTTTCTCTCATCGTGTGGGTTATGTTTAATAAAACACGGCTCGGCAAGAACATGTACGCCATTGGCGGCAACGAACAGGCCGCGAAAGTATCCGGGATCAACGTAACCAAATATTTAATTCTGATCTACTCAATTGCTGGAGCGCTATACGGGTTAGCCGGCGTCCTTGAAGCCGCCAGAACCGGCGGCGCCACCAATAACTACGGAAATATGTACGAGCTTGATGCGATCGCGGCCTGCGTGGTCGGCGGCGTATCCACGACAGGCGGGATCGGTACGGTTCCGGGCGTCATGGCTGGCGTCCTGATCTTTACAGTGATTAACTACGGGTTGACTTTTGTCGGAGTGGGCCCTTACTGGCAGCAGATCATTAAAGGCGCGATCATCGTTGCTGCGGTAGCTTTCGACATGCGGAAATACGCTACTAAAAAGTAAAGTCCTTTTTATCCTTAAGAAAGGCTGTCCCCACTTGGGGTTCAGCTCTTTTTTTATTTCCAGTTTTCCATTAATTTCTCAAGCATAGCGGCGTGGAACATGTTAAAATGTGACAAGGAACTCATTTTTTGCTGAATCATCTGACTAAGGAGGAGAAACGTCGATGATTAAGAAGACTCATTTAAGACGATTTTCTGCTGGCCTGGCCCTCTCCGTCTTGGCAGGATCTTTGATGCTGGTACCGGCCATGCCGGGAACGGCAAGTGCGGCTTCATCCAAACAAATAGGAGCAGTTTATGCGAAAATTCAGACCCAGCGGGCAGATGAAGTAGTCGCGTTGGTCAACAAAGAACGGGCGGCAGCCGGATTAAAGCCGCTTACTGTACACACTAATTTAACGAAAATGGCAAAAACCAAAGCAATTGACATGTTTAAACACAAGTATTTCAATCACAACTCACCTAATTACGGTTCGCCGTTTGACATGATGGATGCGTTTAACATTACCTACCGTTATGCGGGCGAGAATATCGCCATGGGCCAAAGAACCGCGAAGGAAGTTGTGGAAGACTGGATGAATAGTCCGGGCCACAAGGCTAATATTCTGAATAAACATTACAATCTCATTGGCGTCGGTTATTATAACGGGTACTGGGTTCAAGAGTTTATCGGTACTAAGGAATGAGATAACTTAAGCAGTTAATTCAAGACAGAAAGCATAAGCAAAGCACGCCCCAAGGCGTGTTTTTGTTTAGCAAAAAAAAATTTAAAAACGATGAAACCTTGAATCAAACGATACGTAAACATTTATCAAGAAGTTAAAATTTTAGGGGAGGCAACTAAACCATGTCGATTTTTAAAAGATTACGTGATTTGACCATGTCCAATATTAACGCGATGATTGATAAAGCAGAGGATCCAATCAAGATGACGGATCAATATATCCGTGATATGACGGAAGATCTGGAAGACGCCGAGAAGGCAGTAGCCGCGCAAATCGCGATTGAGAAGAAATTCAAAGCGCTGTTTGAAGAACAGGAAGCCCTTGTAGCTAAGCGCACGCAGCAAGCTCACACCGCTGCCCAGGCACAAAACGTAGAGTTGGCCCGTCGTGCATTGGAAGAGAAGAAAGCCGCCGAAACGAAAATGAACGAGTATAAAACAAATTATGATCAAAATAAAGCTTCTGCGGATAACCTACGCGCTAAGCTTGAAGAAATGCGGAAACAACTCACCGAAATGAAAAATAAACGGGAAACTTTAGTAGCCCGTTACAACGCAGCAAAGGCCCAAAACGAAATTAACAAGGCGATGACCGGCTTCAGTTCGGATTCGGCTTCTAGCGGCTTGAAGCGTATGGAAGAGAAAATGATGCAAATGGAAGCTCAGGCGGAAGCAAGCAACGAGTTGAATTCGAAAGCGGCCGATCTGGATGACGAATTCGATAAGCTCGGCAAGGACCAGGCGGTTGAGGATGAACTGGCAGCATTGATGAAGCAATACGATAATCAGAAGTAATAACGCTTTGAATTGAACGAAAAGCGAGGCCATGTAGCTCATGAGTGTTTGGAAAAGAATCGGAAACCTGTTTGCAAAGCCGGAGCCGCCACAGGTCGAGAAGAGTATGTTGACGCTCTCTCCTGGAGATATGTGCGAAGTGTCCCTCATCACTTATGAAGTGACGGGACGGGTTCATAACCGCGGCCGGAACGCGGTCGTGCTGACGCTGCAGGACGGCGCCAAGATCAGCTATCTGCTCATCGAGGAACGGGAGACTCTGCAGTACCAGCTCTATCGACCGATCGACGGTCGGATCGATACCCCCGACGAGGTTCCTTCCGAGATGGAACTGGACGGAAGAACCTATTACCTGGATGAAGAATATGTCGGTTCGGTAACGGTAGCCGGCCGTACTCCCTTCATGCAGGGAGGGGAACAGTATGTATGGCAGTTCCAGTCCGATGATTTTGCGCTGATGCGCATAGAATGGCAAAACGGACGCTTTATGCTCTACGAGGGAGAGAAGATCATCTCTGCCGATGTTAAGGTAATCAGAGCAAGTTAATGGATTTATGCAGTTAGAGCAGTGCCCTTGCGGTACTGCTCTTTTTGTGAAGATGAACTAAAGAATGCTTAATAGGCAAGGGAATAAAATGATTCCGAAGAAACGGAAGGGTTCGCCTTTGGTTCCGGATTTCAACTGAATCTGATTTTATAAGATCAAGAAATCTGGAACCAAC
>DJTQ01000380.1:0-415 GCA_002439285.1 Paenibacillaceae bacterium UBA6304 | reverse complement strand
TACTTGCCCCATATCCATTTCACCAGTCCATCTTATATAGATTATGAATAGCAAACAGCATCCTATGGGCTGCGGAAAATTTGATTCTCGGCTCAAGAAGTTTTATGGTAATTACATAAATTGGAGAGAATAGAAAGGGTCAATTTCTACAAGAGGAGAGCTGCAAATGCAAACAACGTCCCGGATCTGGCGGATCACGGGTTACATTTCCGTCGTGTCGACACTGCTGTTGTTAGGCGGATTTCTATACGCCGTACGAGATGTTATTTTTCCGGCAAACCACATACCTAATGAGAAAGGATTATCGGAAGACCACTCTTTTGTTGCTCCTGTCGATGTTTCCGCGATGGATATAACGGTCATCGGAGATTCATTGGCTAAGGGCACCGGAGATGATACGGGAAGCGGCTTCGCT
>DJTQ01000376.1 GCA_002439285.1 Paenibacillaceae bacterium UBA6304 | reverse complement strand
TAAGACCCTTATTGCGAATCGACTTAAGCAATGACTCAAATGTCTTCGTGTTGCTCTGGATTTTCGGCATGTAGATGGCGCCCGTATCATGATGATCGATTACGGCATCCAATCCGCCGATATGGTCCGCATCCGGATGCGTACCCACGATGATATCGATTCGGTCTACGTCATAGTGCTCTAAATAATCCAGCATCTGCTGCTCCATGTTATTGTTGCCGGCGTCAATCAGCATCGTGCGCCCCGAAGGACTAATCAGCAACTGTGAAGCCCCCTGGCCGACATCCAAAAAAATGACGCGAAGCCGGTTTCCGGACGTCGTCGAAGCTGGAGACGAGCCTTCTCCCTCACGAACTGGGATATCTCCTAAATTCAAAGTACAGCCGGATAAAAGAAAACAAAGAACAACCGTGGAAATTCCAGTTAAAATGCGTGTCTGCCAATTTCGTTTACGTCTGATCATAGATGCATTAATTCCTCTTCCTAAATTCCTTTTTTCTAATATAGCATAGGTAGACGCCTGCATTACAGTAAATGCTAACAAAAAAGCAGCTTGCCTTCTGGATGAAGACAAGCTGCCGCAACCTCATAACTATTTGACTGTTACCCGGATCGAAACGGTCTTCCCGCCATACACAGCTTTGATTGTCGCGCTGCCTTTGGCCACTGCTTCTATCTTCCCGGCTGTAACTTTAGCAACGGATGACTTCGAGCTGGTCCAAACGGCGCTTCCGGTAACGGACGGCTTCTTGCCGTTATCATACTCAGCCGTCACAACGACGGTCTTAGCGGAACCCGGTGCCAATTTTAGGCTCTTCTCATCCACGGTCAGCTTTGTCAGCTTTGGAACGACGCTGACCGTCACACTTACGGCATGCCCTTGGTAAGAGCCTTTCAGCGTTGCGGTACCTTCCGCTACTGCTTTAACAGATGTCGTAGTGATCGTAGCGACTTCCGTATTGGAAGATTCCCATCCAACTTTGCTGGACAGGTTCACGGTTTTACCGTCTTTATAGAACCCGGTTACTTTAATAGCTTTTGTCTTCTTAACATTCAGTGAGATATTGACCGGATCAACGACAACCTTGACGATTTTAGGCTCGATCGTGACTGGGATGCTAATCGTTTTGTTCGAATATGTCCCTTTCAGGGAGGCCGAACCCTTCGTCAGGCCTTTAATTGTTTTGCCTGTAGCCGTTGTTTTGATGACTGCATTGGAACCCGAAACTGTCCATTCGATGGAGTCGGAGACACTTGCTTCTTCTCCGTCTTCCCACACGGCGCTCACGTCAGGAAGCTTGGTTTCTTCCCCGATAATGACGCTAAGCTTCTCGTCCTCTGAGATCAGCGTCAGCACTTTCTCCTTCACAGTAAGCGTTACTGTGAGTTCCGTGCTGCGGACCCCTATCGGCGTGGTTACTTTCGACTCCGGCATCTTCGCAGTCAAAGTTACCGTACCTTTATCTTCCGCAACGATTTTGCCATCCTCGATCTTGGCTACATCTTCATTGCTCGATGTCCAAGTGACTTCCTTACTGAAATCAATTTTGTCTTCATCCAGCTTCGTAGCCGTTACTTTTGGCAAACTAGTTGATTCACCTCTATATAGCTCGAGTTCCTTCTTCTCCACAGCCAGTTCGGTGATCGTTGGGTTTACTGTAACTTTAAAAGATTTGCTAATGCCTAAATGGCTTACTTTGATCGTAGAGGTGCCTACTGCTTTAGCGGAAACTTCGCCACCGGAAACCGTAGCCGCGAGCGGATTGGAGGATGTCCAAGTTGCTTTCGAAGTCACGTCTTCCGAGTTGTTGGCGCTACTTCTTACCTCGGCAGCCACCTTCAGCGTCTCGCCGATAAACATCGAGTGATCACCTGTAGGGTCGAGCAGAATAGCTTCATAAGGCGTTCTAATGAAAACATCGGCTTGAGCCTTCACGCCAAGATATTCCGCAGTGAGAGTCACTTTACCGACGGCCAGTACTTTGATTTTGCCGCCTTCAACCGTAACAATTTCTTTATCGGAAGACGTCCAAGTTGCTTTGTCCGTAACTTCCAATTCGCTGCTGTCGGTGGTAAGGGTCGACCACGCTTGGAATGTAGCTTGGTCATCGCCGACTACCAATTCTACATCTTCGGCCGGCAGTTCTTTATTATTATTGAAGTATTTCAATTTCAATTTTGAATAAGGCGAACTAACGGTAACTTTGTAAGTGGCCGTAAGTCCGGAATATTTCGCGGTAATAGTCGCCGTACCTTCACCTACAAGGGTGATTTGTCCCTTCTCAATGGTTAGGACCCCGGAGTTGGAACTGGACCAATCCGTATCTGCGGTTACATCCTTCGTCGCTCCCGCAGAACCATCGATTGCGGCCAGCGCTTTTACTGCCAAGTTATCGCTGGAACCCAGCTTATATTTCCCGTCTTGGGAATACTCCAGCGTCAATTCCTTGTATGAATCCTTCGCAGTAACTTGAATGCTGGACTTTGGTCCAGCGGCATGATCCGCCCAAATTGTCACGGTCCCTGCCTTTAAGGATGTAAGAAAACCACCATTTGATACCTTAACGATTTCATCGTCACTCGACGACCAGCTTACAACGTTCGTCAAATCCTTTACTACCGAGGAGGAGCCTTCTAATACCTTCCCCGTCACTTTAAGCTGTTTTGTCTTGCCTACCGTAAGTTCAAGCGTTGTTCCTGCACCCTCGATGTCAATCGACAGAACATCGCCACTAGCAGCCAAAACGCCGCTTGGAAGTACCGTAGTAAGCAGCAGTACCATCGTCAGGAGCCAACCCGTCATTTTCCTTTTAACAGTCATTCGTTTCTCTCCTTTGTTTCCATCTTTCCCGGAAAACCTTCCTTTCCAGGCCTATGGGTTTTATATCGGTTTTTAGGATAATTTTAGTAACCTTTTTTATCGAAAATACGACCTTTGTCCTATTAATAATTTTCACCTTTCTCTACGTGTGCCGACCAGTCGACAGGCGATTCCCCATGCTGTTCCAAAAAGAGGTTTATTCGCGAAAACGGTCGGCTCCCGAAAAAGCCTCTTCTCGCTGCCAGAGGACTGGGATGTGCGGAAGCGATGATTTCATGCCGGGTCGTATCAATCATTTGACCCTTCTTCTGAGCATGGCTTCCCCAAAGAACGAAAACAACCGGCCGATCACGACGATTGAGCGCTTCGATGACCGCATCCGTAAATCGCTCCCACCCTTTTCCCTGATGGGAACCCGGCTGACCGTCCCGCACCGTCAACACTGTGTTAAGCATCAGAACTCCCTGCCGCGCCCAAGGCGTCAACGTCCCTGCTGTCGGGATCGGACAGTCGAGATCACTCGCTAACTCCTTGTACATATTGCGGAGCGAGGGCGGAACCTTAACTCCCGGCAGAACGGAAAAACTTAACCCATGAGCTTGTCCAGGGCCGTGATAGGGATCCTGTCCCAAAATAACCGCCTTTGTATCGTTATAGCTAGTCAACTTTAGCGCCTCAAATAAAAACTCTCTAGGTGGATATATGGTTTGCTCCTCGTATTCCTTGTCCAGCCAACTCATCAGCTCTTTAAAATAAGGCTTGTTCACTTCTTCCTTAAGTACCTCGTCCCAATCGTTTCCGAACATGTTTGTCCTCTCCCTTAACTATCTCTTCCATAGGTGCTTGTTTTGGTTGACCCGTTCATATCGACTATCATTACCCCTAATATCTCAGGACTTAACTCTATCTCCAATCAACATTTTACCATTATAGTAGACTCATAGCTTCATCCGAATATAAAAAAGACGTCCCTTCCACAGCTGAATCCAGCATGAAAGGGGCGTCTTTGTTGAAGTCCAGTATGGATAGCTACTAGTGGACCTCACTTTCTTAGAATGCCGAGGACCGGGATCGAACCGGTACGGTAGTCACCTACCGCAGGATTTTAAGTCCTGTGCGTCTGCCAATTCCGCCACCCCGGCAAGGGTAACCGAGAAAAAATCCCGTAGGTATGATTATAAACGGAAATTCATTTTGTTTCAACTCTTTTTTCTTCAATCGTTTTCTTAACATACAATTTTTCTCTTCTGGAAAGACTACACCTAAGATTGGAGGGTGTAAAATCGATGGAAATATCAACGGATAAATACCAGGTAGCCCCGCTGGACAAGGGCGCCGAGGCGGTTGCCATCATTAAAGAAGCAGAGAAGGCGCTTGAGCAAAAGACCGGAGAGAAGATTACACTCATTGCTTACGAAGAAACTGAAAATGGATACGAATAATTCAGTCACTCCGTCCACCAAAACAAAGCGGCTCCAATAGCAATCAGTCAACTAAATACTAAATTCACTATCAGGAGGTTCCCATGTATTTTTACAAAGAAGACTTAATTAATGTTATTGTGCCGGATAATCCGGATCCGTCAGCAGCCAAAGTTCTACAGGAAACGCTCGGCGGGCGGTTCGGCGAAATGCGCACTATGATGCAATTTTTCTTTCAAAGCAATAACTTCAGAGGGAGCGCCACTCAGTTTCGCGATTTAATCCGCGGCGTATTCTTGGAGGAAATCAGTCATGTGGAACTCGTTCAGCAAACCATCAACCAACTTCTCACCGGCTCTGGAGACCCTCTCCCCGGCGATTCGGGGGTGGATGGCGCCCCGCTGGACGAAGCGATCAAGCATGCGAATCCCCATCATTTCATCATGGGCGCGCAAAGCTCGCTTCCGGTGGATGCTGCAGGCAACCCGTGGAGCGGAAATTACGTTTACAGCCACGGCAACCTGATTAGTGACCTTCTAGATAATCTGGTGTTGGAATCGACGGGCGTTCTTCAAAAATCCCGGATCTACGAAATGAGCAACAATAAAACGTTCCGGGAAACGCTGGCCTTTCTCATCGTCCGCGACAATGCCCACCAGAATGCATTTGCCAAGGCACTGGAAACGCTCGGCGTAAACTGGGGCAAGCTCTTCCCCGTGCCGAACTACGACATTAACAAATATCCGGAATGCCGCAAATACGTTGATATGGGCTTCCATAATGCACAGTTCAACTTCCGGCTGGATCCTA
>DJTQ01000248.1 GCA_002439285.1 Paenibacillaceae bacterium UBA6304 | reverse complement strand
GTATTGGGGCGGCTGGCTTTATGACGCCGGGACAAGGGTAGCCAGACCAAGGCGGTGGCCACCGCCAGAATGAACCAGCAGGCCAATGCCCCGCGCCAGCCGAGTCCGGTACGGGAGATCGGCATGCTGATCCCCGAAGCGATGGCGGACCACATGTTCATGGATGACGTGTACAAGCTAGTCATCAATCCGAGCCGTAGCGGGAAATCCCGCTTGATCAGGCTGGGAACCAGTACGTTGGCAACGGCTATCGCGCTGCCGACCAGGGCGGTCCCGCCAAAAAGGGCAGGGACAGCGGGCATGGAACGGAGCAAGATCCCTACTGTCATGAGGATCATGCAGTATAGTAGTGTCCGCTCTATACCAAAGCGCGACGATAGCTTGGGTGCGACAAGTGCGAACACCGCGAAGGCGAGAAGCGGTAGCGTCGTCAGCATGCCGGCGAGTGTATGCGACAGGCCGGTTGACTTCTGGATCTCGCCGATCAGCGGCCCGACCCCGGTAAGCGGCGACCGTAAGGTCGCTGCGGTGAGTAGCACGGCAATGATGAGCAGCGTAGCCGCCGCGCCGCCGGCCACTGTATCTTCTGAACTGGTTTGTATTTCGGTATTTTTCTGCATGATGATTATGAATCCTCTCTACGTCTGCGTTAGTCTACGACTTAAGTTTAGTCAGGTGGGTTCACCTTATCATATGAAAACTTTTATAGGCAATAGCTGACATAAAGAGTTTGTTCAGCATACCGGTTGTGGTACAATTTGGGCAATAGTATCAGTTAGATCAATTAACAGTTAAATAAGTTAAGCAAGTTAAATGTCTTAATCCAGTTAATAGTCGTGAAGCACACGTCTTTTTGCCGGGGCCCATGGGCCTTATGCGAAAAGACGTTTTTTTTATTTTGAATAGGGGGGGAACCGGTATGAAATTTTCAGAAGCTCACATCCTGTTTGTGAACCGCCATTTGACTGCTAGGCGCGGGGAACGTCTCAGAAGATTGCAGGAAGGACATGGGCATGCGGAAATGCTGTTCCTGGAGCTGGTTTGGTGGCCTGCCTTTGGACAGTTTCAGCATTTGCATCCGGAGTATGAAGTGAACGATTTCAAGGATGGTTACAGGTATTTGGATTTTGCTTATATTCGAATAGGTATGCGGTTGGCAATCGAAATTGACGGATATGGTCCGCACTGGAGAAATATTAGCCGCCACCAATTCTCTGATCACTGCCGAAGACAAAATGATCTGGTTACTGATGGGTGGAAGGTGCTGCGTTTTACGTATGACGATGTAAAGGAAAGCCCCCGCTACTGCCAGCTAAAGTTACAGCAATTTATGGGGCGGTGGCTAGGGGAAGAAAAACGGGTACTGGAGGCCGATTGGATCGAAAAAGAGGTTATTCGCCTATTTATGCGCGAAGGACGGCCGCTTACCCCGGCAGAAATTTGCAGCTACATGGGATTTCAAAATAAGAAAGCCCGCAAGTTACTGGGAAAGATAACGGAAAAGGGGTGGATTCGGCCCGCCAGTGGGCAAGAGCGAGTGCGCTCTTATTGCCTTGATTTGGAGGGCAAGGACTATCAGTTTTGATTATTGGTTTATCCCTACTCGAGGATAGGATATGTCGGTCGGCCTCTCGGACTTTTGAATGGTGAAGATAAGACCCTTTTAGGGCCCTATTTCCGGGGTTGGGGCAGATAATGTGAAAATAGAGGACAAATGGGGGTCTTATATTAGCCCTTTTGGCGGAAAGTGGTCAATTTTGAATGAAAATGAAGGAATAGGGCCCTAAAAGTCCTCTATTTTTGGGGAAGAGACGAAAATGGCACAAATAGCGCCCAAAATGTCCTCTATTTTGAAACGCTCATCACTTAGGAAACTTGGGCCCGTCTATTCCGTCTTCCAGCACTCGGGGAGCTTCCTGCACCGATTTTTTTCCGCCATCGCCATTGTCATCGCCACCGGCGCTGCGCGGCACGGCGATGATATTGGGCTGCGCCGGATAGGTGTCGCGCGACAGCCGGGTTGTGGCGGCGGGCTTGCCGTCCACATACTTGACCCGGTACGTCTCCACGATGTAGCCGGGCTTGCCTTGCAGGACGATCTCCCGGCTTCCGGCGGGAAGGTCGGGATTCGCGACGTATTTGTCCGGAGCGGTGAGGATGTCGGTCGTCCGGGACTCTATGTCATAGGTCACATTGTCCGGCAACTCGCCGAACAACTTGACGGTCAATCGGCCGTCTGCGACTTGGGCCGAGATGAGCAGATGTTTTCCGCTTGTATTTTGAAAGCGGAAATTGATGTAGCCCTGGGCAAAGGTAGCATCCTGCCCCAGCGGCACATAGCTGACCGGCAGGGAGTGGTTGCGGCGCTCCACCATGTCCAGGCCAGCGCGGACGGCCGCATTGTACAGCGTGCTCGACACTTGGCAGATGCCACCGCCGACGCCGGGAACGAGCTTGCCGCCGAAGATGACCGGCGCTTCACGGAAGCCGTAGCTCTGCTCGGCATCTTCGACGACCTTGGCGTAGTCGAAGATGCCGTCGGGCGGCAGCACCATCCCGTCGATGCTGCGCGCTGCGGCCTCGACGTTGTGCAGCCTTCCGGCTCCGCTAGTTTGCAGCCCGGTCGAGAACTCGGCGATTTTGCGGCGGATGCCTTCCCGCTTTAGACTCTCGACCGTCACGGCAGGTTGTACGGTCGTCAGCGGGATCGTAATTTCGGCAGCCCCGCGACTGCCTGAAGAAGACCCTGGAATCGCAGCCTGCATAAGGAGAACTAGCGATTCCCAATCGATCCGCTGGGCCGTCCTGCCCGGCAAATAGCGGATGCTGTCGTCTGCGGCGATGGACCGGACGGCATTGACGGGGCTGCCAAAGTGCTCTTTTTCCCATTCGGGACTCAGGATCTTCTTCAAATCAGAGGGCTGAAAGGATGCCAGGAGCTCCCAGGTTTCTGCAAAGTTTTTGCGCGTCTTAGCTCTCTCCCACACACTCCCCGCAGAAAGTGACATCAACTCTGTCCGGAAGTCCGGCGCATCCCACGAGACCCCGGCCTGCTCCCAGGTGAGAATTGCTTTCGCCGCTTTGTTTTCAATATCCACAAAGGTGAATTCAACGGTTTGCTTTCTTAGTTCCGCGATCCTGCTCTCCAGTTTGTCCAGTGCCTCTGCCAACGGTAATCCGCCAACTTCCA
Organism: Paenibacillaceae bacterium UBA6304; assembly: GCA_002439285.1. GTDB lineage: Bacteria > Bacillota > Bacilli > Paenibacillales > Paenibacillaceae > Fontibacillus. The sequence goes on along the minus strand of DJTQ01000248.1, from coordinate 2,337 downwards.
GTCCGCCTACCACGGTGCCGGAAGGAACTGTATCTGCGGAAGCATAAAGAAGCAGCCCGCCATAGATGGCGGATGCGGTAAGAAGCACAGTCAGAACACTTACAACGAGAAGATGAACTTTTCGCATTCCATATCCCCTTTTCCGCATACCTTGCTTCTAAATTGAATGGAAAAATATTATGTACAACCATATATATGATGAAATTCTGGAAACTTTCGGGTACTCAAAAGGTAACATATTTGTTACAATAAATATCGGACTGATGAAATAGCTCGTCTTTTAAAGGATTTGGCGGGAACATGTCGAATGTAAAAATGCAGTCAACCCAGTCATTGGAATCAAGGTTTAGGACGTGATGAAGTGATAGAAATGCAAGATATCTGGAAGACGTACCCGAATGGAACGCATGCCCTCAAGGGCGTCTCGGTCAAAATTGACCGCAACGAATTCGTCTATCTCGTCGGCCCGTCGGGCGCGGGTAAATCGACTTTTATGAAGCTTATCTACCGTGAGGAGGTGCCCACGAAGGGCCAGATTTCCGTCAACGGTTTTAATATCGGCAAGCTGAAGCCTCGGAAGATTCCTTATGTGCGCCGTAATATCGGCGTTATTTTTCAGGATTTCAGACTGCTTCCCAAGCTTACCGCCTATGAGAATGTCGCCTTTGCGCTGGAAGTTATCGAAGCGCCCAAGAAAGTGATCAAGAAGCGCACGCTTGAGGTGCTGGAACTGGTCGGGCTGAAGAATAAAGCCAACCGCGATCCTTCCCAACTGTCGGGCGGGGAGCAGCAGCGGGTCGCGATCGCCCGGGCGATCGTCAACAATCCGTCGGTGATTATCGCGGACGAGCCTACCGGTAACCTCGATCCGGAAACCTCCTGGGGCATTATGCAATTACTTGACGAGATTAATTTCCGCGGTACCACCATCGTGATGGCCACGCATAACCGGGATATCGTAAACACGATGCGCAAACGCGTAATCGCCATAGAGCACGGCAACATTGTCAGAGACCAGCTGAGAGGGGATTACGGTTATGAATTTTAACACCCTCCTCAGACATATACGGGAAGGCGCCAAAAATGTGTTTCGCAACGGCTGGATGTCGGTGGCGTCCATTACGTCCATCGTAGTTTCTCTGTTTATACTTGGCGTGTTTCTACTATTGGTGCTCAATGTTAATTCATTTGCCGACGATGCCGACAGCCAGGTACAGATCAGTACTTATCTTGGTTCAAACGTGGATAAGGCGATGAGAGAAAAAGTGCAGGCCGAAATAGGCGCCATGGAAGAAGTCAGTAAGGTAACCCTGATCCCCAAAGCGGAAGGGTTGAAGGATTTTAAGGAGAAGCTGGGCGAGGAAGGCAAGGACTTGCTGGAAGGATACGACGAAACGACGAATCCGATTCCGGATACATTGAAGGTGGAAGTCGTCGAACCGACCACCGTTCCTTATGTGGCAAGCAAGATCAAAGCCCTTAACGAGAAATATCCTGACCAACCGATTTACAAAGTCAATTACGGACAAGGCACCACCGAGAAATTGTTCAAAATTACGAGAGCCGTCCGGAATATCGGGTTTGCATTTGTAGCAGGGCTCGGCCTGATGGCGATGTTCCTGATTTCAAACACGATCCGCGTGACGATTCTAGCCCGTCGACGGGAAATTGGAATTATGAAGCTGGTTGGTGCGACGAACATGTTTATCCGATGGCCGTTCTTTGTAGAAGGCGCCCTGATCGGATTTGTCGGTTCGGCAGTCACCGTTGGAGCTTTATTTTTCGGATACAGTCAGCTGGTCGAGTCCGTCAAAGCAGATATTACGCTCGCCTTTCATTTGATTCCGGTAAGCGAGATCGGATTTCAATTGGCGGTTCTAATAGTGGGTCTCGGGCTTCTGATCGGGATTTGGGGCAGCACCATGTCTATCCGCAAATTCCTGAAAGTTTAGTTAGAGTAGTAGATCGCAAAGATATGTCAAAAAGCCAGTTTGTTGGCTACCTATATAGAAGAAGGATGGGGAAGCGAAGTTGAAAAGATGGATATCCATGGTTGCCGTTGTCGCTTTAGCCGCTGCGATTTTCCAGCCCACCGAAGGTTTTGCCAAATCAAAAACGATCAGTCAGATCGATAAGGAGCTGAAGCAGCTCCAGGAACAAGCCAAACAGGCCAAGAACCAGCAGGAGAAAGCCGCGGACCAGAAGCAGACGGCCCAGCATTACGTGAATAAGAACACCAATTATTTAAAAGAAGTTATGGCGCAAATCGATACCGTCAGCAATGAATTGGCCCGAATTTCGGTCGATATCGAGAATACGGAACAAAGCCTGCGGGAT
>DJTQ01000246.1 GCA_002439285.1 Paenibacillaceae bacterium UBA6304 | reverse complement strand
TGCGATAATAAACGGGCGGATATACAAAGATGTATCCTCGCCTTCCGGAATCCATTCCTGGTCCACACCCACCAGTTGGATAATTCCGTCCAGCAATACTTCCGGATCAACCTGGGGGATGCTCATCCGTTCGCAAGAAGCATTGAGACGCTTCAAATTCATGTCAGGGCGGAAAAGGGAAATCTTCCCCTCCTTCGTCTTATAGGCCTTCATGCCTTCAAATACTTCCTGGCCGTAATGAAACACCATAGCCGAAGGATCCAGAGCAATGGGACCGTACGGTACGATTCTTGCATCATGCCACTGTTTGCCCACTGAATAATCCATAATAAACATGTGATCGGTAAAATATTGTCCAAATCCGAGATGGTCGCCATCCGGTTTAACTTTCAATTGTTCAGCTTTTGCGATAGGTAATTTATTCACTGAGATACGCTCCCTCTCTAACCGTTTCTTTTGAATTAACTATACCCTGATCCTCAGCATTGATCAATATTATGATATCAATTATAATCATAGAAATTATCAATAATTGGAGATGGTTTCCATGGAACATCGGCTTCTCGATTATTTTCTGGCCGTGGCCGAGGAACTTCACTTTACGAAAGCCGCCGATAAACTCGGCATTACCCAACCGACCTTGAGCCATCAAATTCGCTTGCTGGAGCACGAAGTCGGTACCCCGCTGTTTCATCGTTCGGGCAAAAGGATCCACCTGACCCAGCCCGGGATGATTCTGATGGAACACGCGCGCCGGGTGATTCACGAACTGGAGCAGGCACGGTTTGAAATCGGAGAACTGGCCGGGTTGAAGCGCGGCAGACTGCGTATCGGATGCTCCGGCAACCATTTGATCACACAGGCCCTGATCTCCTTTCACCGGCAGTACCCCGGCATCGACCTGAATGTGGTCGAGTTGGCGACCGACGAGACCCACGAAGGCCTGCTCGGAAACCAGTTGGACCTCGGTGTCGTATTTTTGCCTCTGGAGGATGAGCAGTTGGTGAGCCTGCCTCTTTACGATGAAGAATTGGCACTCATCGTCTCCAGGCATCATCCATTGGCAGCGGCCGCCTCCGTAACATTGGATCTGCTTGCCGCTCTTCCCCTGGTATTGTTCCAGCCCAAATTCTTAGTGCGGCAAATAATCGATACTGCCTGCGCAGCCGGAGGGCTCATCCTAAAGCCGGTCATGGAACTATCCACGATGGAATCTCAGATACAGATGGTCGTACATAACGTCGGCGGGACGGTTCTACCCTTCTCCTACGCCGGGACGCTGCGAAATCCGGATATCGCGGTCGTTCCCTTCGCTGAGCCGATCCCCCGCAAAAAAGTCGGACTGGTTTACCGAAAAAACATGTACCTGGACCACACGATACAGGCATTCATTGCTCATCTTACCCATTAAAATTTCTTCATTATTCGGATAAATGCAAAAAAGCTTCACGGAGGTTTGTCCATCCGTGAAGCTTTTTATTATAAACTTCGAATCAGCAAGGCTGTAATCTCGTCTTTCTTGTCGACCGGAGCCAATAGCTTGCCTATCGATTTGCGGTCCGATAGCGGTGCGTCCTCCGAGCTGAATGGAAGCATTGCGCCTTCCTTGGTTACAGCGAGTAACGCAAGCGGTTCTTTGCAATGGAATCCGCCGGATAAGCGGCTGCCGTTCGGTTTAACCCGTTTGCCTTCCTTAAACTCAAACGACTGTACGCCTTTGCCGCCGCGACTTTGCAATGGATAATCGAGCAGAAGCGACCGTTTGCCGTAGCCCAAATCGGATACAACCAACACTTCGCCTTCTTCTCCTTCCACCCACATGGCGCTTACGACTTCATCTTCTTCTTTCAAGACGATGCCGCGTACGCCGGCCGAGACGCGCCCCATAGCATTGACTTCATTTTCCGCAAAGCGGATAGCCATTCCCTGTTTCGTCAACAGTAGAATGTCCTGACGATTATGGCTGAGCGTGACGGTAATGATCTCGTCTCCGTCGGCCACTTTGCAAGCGGCGATAGCACCCGACCGTTTCGTTTCGTACTCTTTAAGCTCAGTACGTTTCACCTGGCCGCGCTTCGTGACGAATACAAAACTCGTATCGGCCGCCTCAAAGTCCTTGAGCGGAACCACGCTGACGATCCGGTCTTCTTTGGCCATCGGAATAACATTGACGATAGCGGTCCCGTTATCCTTCCATTTAAACTCCGGAATCTGATGCACCGGCAGCAAGAAGTACTGACCGCGCTGGGTAAAGATCAGAAGATTCTGCAGCGTATCTACGTCAAGCACATGCTTGATATAGTCGCCTTCCTTCACTCCCGAGCTTTCCCGTTCCCCGCCGGAACGCGTAAACGAAAGCATGCTCGTCCGTTTAATATATCCTTCGTTAGAGAGCGAAATCAGAACGTCTTCCTGAGCCACCATGACCTCAAGGTTGACCTTAAGCTCTTCTACCTCGCCCTGAATATCCGAGCGCCGGTCAATCCCGTACTTGTCACGGATCTCGACAAGTTCTTTCTTGATGAGGGCAATCAGCTTTTTGTCGCTCTCAAGAACTCCGCGGAGCGTTAAGATTTTCTTCTGGATATCATCCAATTCTTTCTGCAATGACGTAATTTCCAGGTTGGTCAGCCGGTACAATTGCAGCGTCAGAATGGAATCCGCCTGACGTTCGGTAAAGCCGAACATCCACTGCAGGTTGTTTTGGGCATCCTGCCGATTTTTCGAAGCCTTGATTGCCGCAATGACTTCATCCAGAATATTCAAAGCTTTAACCAGGCCTTCCAAAACATGAGCCCGGTCTTCCAGTTTCTCCAGCTCATACTGTGTCCGGTTGGTTACCACTTCACGCTGGTGGGCGATATAAGCGTCCAGCATGGCTCGAAGACCGAGCTGGCGCGGCGCTTTGTTAACGATCGCCACCATATTGAAATTATAGGTAACCTGCAAATCCGTCTTCTTGAGCAAATAGGCAAGTATCCCTTGGGCATCCGCGTCTTTCTTCAACTCAACGACGATGCGCAGCCCATTCCGTCCGCTTTCGTCGCGCACCTCGGCAATCCCGTCGACCTTTTTCTCCAGCCTGACATTTTCCATCGCCGTAACCAATCTGGATTTAACGACCTGATAAGGGATTTCCGTGATGACGATCTGCTGTTTACCGCCGCGGAGCGTTTCGATCTCTGTCTTGGAGCGAAGATAAATCCGCCCCTTCCCATTCTCATAAGCGCTCTGGATGCCATCTTCGCCCATAATAATGCCGCCGGTCGGGAAATCCGGTCCCTTCACATAGGTCCGGATCACTTCCATTGTGATTTCCGGCTTCTCCATCACTGCGATGCAAGCATCGATGACCTCGCGCAAATTATGCGGCGGAATCTCCGTCGCAAAACCTGCGGAAATCCCGCTGACTCCGTTAACCAGCAAATTCGGAAAACGCGATGGCAGCACAATCGGTTCCTTCGCCGTATTATCGAAATTGTCCTTGAACGGTACCGTCCGCTTCTCGATATCACGAAGCAGTTCCAGAGCGATCGGCGACAAACGGGCTTCCGTATAACGCATGGCCGCTGCGGGATCATCATCCTGCGAACCCCAGTTGCCGTGACCGTCAACAAGCACATGACCCATCTTCCACGGTTGCGCCATCCGTACCATGCCTTCATAGATGGAAGAATCTCCGTGGGGATGATAGTTACCCATCACGTCCCCCACGGTTTTGGCCGACTTGCGGTAAGGTTTGTCCGGTGTGTTACCTGAATCGTACATCGCGTACAGAATACGCCGTTGCACAGGCTTCAAACCGTCCCTTACGTCAGGAATGGCCCGGTCCTGAATAATATATTTGGAATACCGGCCGAACCGGTCACCGACGACTTCCTCGAGGAAGGCCGGCTGAAAATTTTCCAATGAACTCAAATCATGTCACCTTCTATTCCTCATACTCCGTAAAATCGACGTTCTCCACGATCCAACGTTTCCGCGGATCCACCTTGTCGCCCATCAGTGTAGATACGCGGCGCTCCGCCTTGGCGGCATCTTCGATCCGCACCTGAAGCATTGTGCGGGTCTCCGGATTCATCGTCGTTTCCCACAGCTGTTCCGGGTTCATTTCGCCGAGGCCCTTATACCGCTGAAGCTCGAAGTTCTTGCCGAATTCCTTCAAGTAATTTTGCAGCTGTTCATCGCTCCAGGCGTACCGAATCGTTTCCAGCTTCCCGGACTTGCGGGAGATTTTATAGAGCGGCGGTTGAGCGATATATACCTTGCCCGCTTCGATCAGCGGCTTCATATAACGATAAAAAAACGTAAGCAGCAGGACCTGAATATGGGCACCGTCCGTATCGGCATCGGTCATGATGATGATTTTGGCATAATTGCTGTCTTCCACGGCAAATTCAGGTCCGATCCCCGCACCGATCGTCGCGACCAGTGCACGATATTCATCATTCTTTAGAATATCCGCGAGTTTAGCCTTCTCCGGATTAAGCGGCTTGCCGCGGAGCGGCAAGATCGCCTGAATCTTCGAATCCCGGCCTTGTTTGGCCGAGCCGCCAGCCGAGTCGCCTTCGACGATAAACAACTCGTTGCGCGTATAATCCTTGGATTGTGCCGGAGTGAGTTTGCCGCCCAGATTGCTGCTTTCGCTCCGCTTCTTACCGGTACGCATCTCGTCCCGCGCCTTGCGGGCCGCTTCCCTGGCTCGCGATGCCTGGATCGCTTTCTTGATCAGCGTCTGGGCCACCTGCGGATTCTCTTCCAGGAACAAGGCCATCTTCTCAGACACAACCGCATCCACCGCACTTCGGGCAGAAGCGCTGCCGAGTTGGTCTTTCGTTTGACCGACAAACTCCACCTCGGACATTTTGACGCTGATGACCGCCATCATGCCTTCGCGCAGATCATTGCCTTCGAGATTCTTATCCTTTTCCTTCAACATGGCAGTTTTGCGCGCATAATCGTTCATAACCCGGGTATAGGCGGTCTTGAATCCTGTCTCATGGGTTCCTCCGCCGCGTGTCGGGATCGAATTGACGAATGAAACCAGCGTTTCCGTATAACCCGCATTATATTGCAATGCGACTTCAACCTCGATCTCTTCCCGCTCGGCATAGAAATGAACAACATCATGCAGCACGTCTTTGCCATCGTTCAAGAACTGAACGAACTGGCTGGCGCCACCCTCGTAAAAAAACTCGTCGGAACGGTCCGATCGCTCATCCTTCAAGGTCACTTTGAGGCCCGAATTCAGAAAAGCGATCTCCTGTAAACGTTCCGCGAGCGTATCGTAATTTAATCCGATTCCATTGACAAATACACGGATGTCCGGCTTAAAAGTAACCTTAGTACCTGTCCGGTTCGTGTTCCCCAATATCTCCAGGCCCGTCACCGGTTCACCTACATGCTCTTTTCCTTGCTTATCCACCCAATACTCGAACCGCATACGATGGATTTTGCCTTCCCGGTAAATGTCGACCTCGAGCCACTCGGACAGCGCGTTCGTTACCGATGCGCCAACCCCGTGCAAGCCGCCGGATTTCTTATAACCCGACCCGCCGAATTTCCCGCCAGCATGCAAAATCGTAAAAACTACCTGCGGTGTTGGAATGCCTGTCTTGTGCGTTCCAGTTGGAATGCCGCGGCCATTATCAAATACAGTAACGGAACCGTCTTTATTCAGTGTGATATCGATTTTGGTACAAAATTTCGCCAAATGCTCGTCGACCGCATTATCCACAATCTCCCATACAAGATGATGAAGTCCCGACGAGCTCGTACTGCCGATATACATACCTGGTCGTTTACGTACCGCGACAAGCCCTTCGAGCACCTGAATGTCGTCCGCGTCGTATCCCGAAGCCGCATGGCCAGGCTTGGCCCCGGAGGCGTCTTCGAACAAATCGATTTGTTCGGCCATTCATGCTCCCCCTTTTAGCTATGATGTAGTCACTATATGTACTACAATGCAAACAGATGTTTTGTTATCCTTGTCCATTTTAATTCAATATATCCTGTTTCGTAAAGACAAGGAATGAAACAACCAACGAAACAGCTCCCCAAACCGCCAGTACCGCGAGTGAAAATCCTAGATTCATTCCTTCGATCGGCGCGGGAGTTCCTGCCAAATAATTGGTCAGGCCAAGATTCACCATAAACAAATACTTGGCGCTTGTCCAGGAAGAAGCCATATTGCTGAGTATATTTCCCGCAATTAGAGCTGCCATCATAATAACGATGCTTGCCGCGGTGCTCCTCACCAGCACTGACACCATAAATGCAAGGATCGCAACCGTAATGCCGACAAACCAGATCAGGCCCGCCTGCATGAACAGGTACTTCCACTGGGGTACCGAGTGCACCGCCGACATGTCTACATCCGCACCATGCAGCTGAAAGCCCGTAAACACAGGGAAATCGATTCCCTTATATCCGAAAAAGAGCCCCGATATCAAATAGCAGATGATTATAGAAGAAAGAACGATCAGCGAAACAAACAGAAGCAGCGTAATCAGTTTGCTGAGCAGCACCTTCCAGCGGCGGACCGGCCGGGTCAGCAGCATTTTTACCGTTCCTCCCGTCCTTTCGGAAGACACAATGTCGGAGCCTATTCCCATGATCAGCAACGGAATAAATAGAGTGGAGGCATTGTCGAGAAATTCCCGCGTAAACGAGCCCCCTCCCGGTTGGGCCGGATTCACATCATGCTCCAAATAGTATTTCATCTGCTGAATATAGATTTGGCGGTATTTCTTCCACTCTTCGGGCACACGGTCACTGCCAAGCGAGTTCTGGTTATCCGTAATCGCCTGCTGCACTTCCCGGCGCCAGTCGGCCCCATAGGTTTCGCGCTTATCTTCGGCCTGCTTCATTTGGGCATACGCAAAGATAGGAACCAAGATTAGCAGCACCAACAAGACAACGTAGAAACGCTTCTTCTTGATCATCTTGATCATTTCGTTCTGCACGAGCGACAACATTACACTATTCAATCGTCTCACCATCCGTCATCTCCAGAAACAGCTGTTCAAGTGTAGGATTAATTTTGTGCACGGAACCGACCTTGATTCCCGCTCCGACCAAACTCGCCAGCAAGCGGGGGATTTCCTCCGGCTGCATTTGGGCCACCACCGCTTTGGCACCGATTCCTGCCACGATCGCGTCGTCCAGCACATCGCCCGCTTTTTGGATCACTGTCACGCCTTCGGCCTTTAACAAGGCTTCTCCTTGAGCGCGAGGCTCCAGCTCCCAGACCACATAATTCGAGTTCCCTTCGATCAGTTCACTGACCGTACCTACGGCAAGCACGCTGCCGCGACTGATAATCGCCACGCGGTCACAGAGCAGTTGAATTTCACTGAGCAAGTGGCTCGATACGAATACGGCCATCCCTTCCTCGGCCAAATTCTTGATAAATTGACGCAGTTCTTTGATTCCTTTCGGATCCAAGCCGTTGGTCGGCTCATCCAGAATCAACAGCTTAGGTCTGCCGAGCAATGCTTGAGCAATCCCCAACCGCTGGCGCATGCCGAGCGAATAGGTTTTCACTTTATCATGGATCCGTTCTTCCAGTCCGACCATCTCCGTTACTTCGGCGATCCGGGCCGCATCCACGCCGGGCATCATCCTGGCGAACTGCTCCAGATTCTCCCGGCCCGTTAAGTAACTATATACTTCCGGATTCTCCACAATCGAACCGATATAAGCCAGTGCCCGTTCCGGCTCCCGGTTCACTTCGTGCCCGCACACCTCAACGCTGCCTTCCGTAGGACGAATCAGATCAACCAGCATCCGGATCGTCGTTGTTTTACCGGCCCCGTTGGGACCTAAGAATCCGAAGATCTCTCCTTCCCGGACTTCAAAAGACACATCTTTGACGATCCAGGTACGGCCGATCTTCTTCTTAAGATGTTCGACTTTCAATATAATTTCCCGCGGCTTGCGCCCGGTGTTATTGTCCGCTGCCACGATGCTTCACTCCTTGTGCTCACTCATTTACGTTGATACTCTGTACGATACGTTCCGCGATAGCCTGATATCCCGACCCGTTCGGATGAAAATGATCGCCGGAGAGATACCGCCCCGCCTGTAGCGTAAACAAATCATATGTTGGCACGACTAGCCCTTCCCCCAAGGATGACATCGCCTCCATCGCCATGCTGTTCCACCGGGCTACGGCTTTGTCCCCGGTATCTTTCAATTCCTTCATATCGGAGAACGGATTGTACAAACTGACATAGACGATCCGGGCTTGTGGATTAATATCCTGAAGCTTATCCAATATTTCGCTTAAATGATCTCCCGCGCTCATCACGTTGGTCTCCAATTCAGCTTCTGTTGGGAGCTCTGTGCGGGTCTCCAAAGGTTGCCCTCCATCGAACAAATCGTTGGCTCCAATCGAAAGCATGATGATGCCGGCCTGTTTGAGTGCATATTGTGTCCCTGGCTCGTCCAGCATGGGCAGCAACTTTTTTGTGGTGAGCCCGTTAATACCCAAGTTATTTACCAACTTGCTATCCACGCCTTGTTTTTTCAATAATTCGACGGTTCTTTTAGCGAAGCCGCTTCCCGTATCATCTCCGGTGCCCTTAGCCAATGAATCTCCGATGACCGTTATATCCATCGCGGAAACATCGACAGGAGCAACAAAAGAGTGGTCTTCCGATAATCCTTTCTCATTAGGTATGTGGTTTGCCGGAAAAATA
>DJTQ01000245.1 GCA_002439285.1 Paenibacillaceae bacterium UBA6304 | reverse complement strand
CGGAAGCTATCTGGTATCAGGACTACCGCTTGTTCCGGCCCAATCAGTAGGCAGAATACTCCCGGCGGTTGGCCATTACAGCGTAGCTGCGGTTGTGAATGTGAACGGCCCTAAGCCTTACTGGACACTTCAAATGACCTCGCTCCATCATGTCATGCAGATGGCTGATGTATTGGCGGATTCTATTCTCCAAGGTTTCAGAGGGCACTCATCTGGATTAAATAAATAGAATCAGATATTTACATAACCAAAGGTAAGTTCTTAATCAAACTTATTGACGAAAAGAGGAAAGCATATGGAGAAAGCAACATTTGACGGGTTCACGATGGCTTATGAGGAACAGGGGCAGGGAGAAGCGGTTGTACTCCTCCACGGCTTCTGTGGAAGCTCCGCATACTGGGAGCGGGTAATGCCGCTGCTGGCTTCCTCTTTCAGAGTCATTGCGCCGGATCTGCGGGGCCATGGTTCATCGGATGCCCCGATGGGTGCCTACACTATAGAGCAAATGGCGGACGATGTTGCCGGATTGCTGGAGACGCTGGGCATCGAGCGTTACACCCTGCTCGGGCATTCGATGGGAGGCTACGTTGCTTTGTCCTTGTTGCAACGCTACAGTAATCGATTAAACGGAGTTGGACTGATCCACTCTACCGCTTACCCCGACAGTGAGGAAGCGAAGGAGAAACGGCTGCAGGCGATTTCGACGATCGGAAGCGAAGGGATTACACCGTTTGTGGATGGGCTGGTTCCCGGTTTGTTCGCACCGGATCTACGCGAAACTTTGTCTTCCGAAGTGAACCGGGTCAAAGAAATCGGCTACAGGACGCCTCCGCAAGGAGCATCCGGCTCAGCAATGGCGATGCGTGAGCGAAGTGATCGCAGGGATGTACTGTCGGCTACTGTTCTTCCGGTGCTGTTGGTCGCTGGTGAGAACGATGCCGTTGTCCCTATGCAGCGGACTTTTACGACGGAGGGAGACGCCGTGATTAAAGCGGTAATCAAGGGCGCCGGACACATGAGCATGTATGAAGCTCCGGAACAACTTTCTTCCGTTATCGGCGATTTTCTTCAAGGTGTTTCCGAATCGCACAATAAGGCGCAATAATACATTTGCCCGCAAGGCGTAAAAATCCGGAGTTCGGTGAACTCCGGATTTTGCTGTGCCCATAATTCATGGAATCGGCGTTCGCTGGAAATTGCGGAGAAAATGGCTTACAATTTGATTCTAATGATCCATCACACCATAGGAAGGATGGGGCCGGATGCTGAGAAAAGATTATTTAGTCCGCATGATCGAAGAAATGACGGAGATCATCGGCAAAGTATTTGATCTGAAGCAGCAAAGGAAATGGATCGAAGCCTTGTGGGAGCTTGATGAACTGTACAAAAGACAATTCCGGCTAAATTCACGGCTCATAGGTTCTCTTGGAGCGAAGGATATTGTGGAGCTGCTGCGAAGCGGCGGGACGGTGGAGGCCGATAAATTGCAAAGCCTGGCTCGTCTGGTGAAAGAAGAAGGGGATATCTACGGAAAGTCGGGCCAGCCTGATGAAGAGATATTTTGTTTGATGAAGGCCCTGCATTTATATTTGGCTGCGGAACAATATGGGACAGACCGTGCTTTGTGGAATCTGGACGGGGAGGTTCGCGACTTGCTCCTCCGGCTGAAAGGCTACCGGCTTCCTGCGGACACGGAACGGCTGCTCCTATCCTATGAAGAGAGTGAAGGCCGATATGATCGGGCGGAGAATATACTCTATCGCCTGCTTCAGGATGGAGAAGCGAACAAAGAAGAGGGCCTTGCTTTTTATGAGCGCCTGCTCAGCGTCGATCCGGACAGACTGGAACGAGGCGGATTACCGGAGCAGGAAGTCCGGGAAGGACTACTGGCCTGGATGAAGGCCACGGATAAGAAGGATTAATTGGGATTAGAATTTATGGCGTTCGGGATCGAGTCGGGCGCCTTTATATATTTGACATGAAAGCGAGCGGTCACAACTATGGAAGGTTTACGTAATCTGATTCATGAAATCACGGAGCAGGGCGGGCTGATTTCCGCTACATTAAGTCAGCGCCGGAAGGCGGGCGAGGACGGCTACACGAAAACCGTTATTAAGCCGGTCCTGCTTAAGGGGGTACTGCATTATCAGTTTGCCAATCATTACAACAACAAGGTTATACATGAAAATATACCCGCGGAGTCGCTTGAAGTCAGTTTGATGAGACTGTTCGAGGAGACCTTCCGGCAGGGGCTGCTATGCACGCCCGAAGCGGATTATCAGGTTCTGATCAGCAAAAAATACAAAGTGTCGATTCTAACCAAATCACCGACCAAAACACCGGGCGTGCTCACGCATAACCGGGCGAAGCAGTACATTCTCGAAGAAGGCAGACCGGTTCCCTTTTTGATCGAACTGGGCATTATGAACTCCGAAGGAAAAGTGTTAGCCAAGAAATACGACAAGTTCCGTCAGATCAATCGTTTTCTCGAGATGGTACAGGATGTGCTTCCTCATTTGCCGAAAAAACGGCCCCTTACCATTGTGGATTTCGGCTGTGGCAAGTCGTATTTGACGTTCGCATTGTATCATTATTTGTCGGTTGAACTGCAAATGGAGTTGAAAGTCGTCGGACTCGACCTGAAGGCGGATGTCATCGAACGCTGCGGAATGCTGGCTAAAGATCTGAATTATCAAAATTTACGGTTTCTTGTCGGGGACATCGCGGATTATGATGAATTGAGCGAGGTCGATATGGTCGTCACGTTGCATGCATGCGATACAGCGACCGATGCCGCATTGGAGAAAGCCGTCCGCTGGGGAGCTTCCGTCATTTTGTCCGTTCCATGCTGCCAGCATGAATTGTTCGGACAGTTGGACAGCCCGGTACTGGATCCGTTATTGTCCCATGGAATTCTTAAGGAACGCTTCGCTGCGCTGGCGACCGATGCGATCCGGGCAAAGCTGCTCGATATCATGGGTTACAAAACGCAGTTGCTTGAATTTATCGACATGGAGCACACCCCCAAGAATATTTTGATCCGGGCGGTTAAAGCCAAGAATAACGATACGGATCGCTTATGGCGCGAATATACGGAGTTCCGTAATTTTCTGCACGCAGCGCCTTATCTTGAACAAGCTTGCCGTGACTTGTTGCCCGAGGCTATGAATCAGGGGGAAGTGTCTGTGCCTGAGGCGGGCCAGACGGATAATCCGTAAATAGTGACTCAAAAGCCGTCAATTTCTGTGATCGGCAAGCAGTTTGAAGGCGGTAATTCAGGTCAACACTTTGAGTGTTGGCCTTTTTTTGAATAAAGATTAAATATAGAATGTTTGCTTAATAGACTCATTCGCCGTGATCGGAGAGAAGGATATTGCGGAGACGAATCCATTCAGAGCTGAGTTTGCTAGTGATATCTGCAGTAATTTTGGCTACGGGTATTACGGTTTGCGTTAACGGCGGGATGTTCTTTGCCGATACCCTTCAAATGCTTTTAGCTTTTTCACTTTGGCTTATTGCAGGAGCAATAGCGGCAGGAACAGCAGTAGGATATGGGATCTCCGGAACGTTTGGACGCAAGGAATCCTTGCCATCGTCAATGATTGCACTATCGCGGGGGATGGGAGTGAATTCTAATTGGGGATTAGCAATCGTATCCGGCCCGTTTGCGATCGCTTTGTTTTACGCCATTCATCTGTTGAATGAACCCGTATCTTATCAGGCAACCCAGCTTTCGGTTCTATGCTGGTTGTTTTACGGCTGCTTCGGGATTGCCCTTAGCGTTTGCAGCAGTCGAGCGGACGGAGGGAGATTCTTGGAGCGAGGTTGGCTGCTGCTTACGGGCGGGCTTGCCGTTACCTCCCTGGCAGCCGTTTACGGGGGGCTACCGATGCCGGGCGCGATCCTGCGCACGGACGATCGCGAACTGGCTGCGGCGGGGGCCAGACTAGGCGGTCTGCTCCAGTACCCGAACACGTTCGGTGCTGTAATGGCCGCTGCGCTGCTAGAGCGGCTGACCGCCCTGGCCCGCTTGCCCGGCGCGGCATTCTCGCGTGCAGCACGCTGGCAGGGATACCGGACCGGCGCCTTGGCGCCGGTCTTCGCCCTTTGCCTGCTGCTGTCGGAATCGCGCGGCGCGCTAATCGCCGCAGCCGCCGGCTGGGCGGCGGGCTGCCTGCTGCTGCGCGGCCGTGAGCGGCTGCGCTATGCGCTGCAGACCGGCGTGGCCGCCGCTGCTGGCGCGCTGCTCGCCCGCCAGCTC
>DJTQ01000414.1 GCA_002439285.1 Paenibacillaceae bacterium UBA6304 | reverse complement strand
CAAGACGAAGAAATCCAGTTTGGAACAAGTACTTAATGAGCAGGTTGCCAACCTTAACGTATTGTACGTAAAAATCCACAACTACCACTGGTATGTTAAGGGAGAAAACTTCTTCACCCTTCATGTTAAATTCGAAGAACTCTACAATGAAGTTTCTGAAAAAATGGATGCGGTGGCCGAACGGCTTCTTACGATTAAGGGCAGCCCGGCAGCTACTCTGAAAGAATACCTCGAGATTGCGACAATTCAAGAGGCTACCGGTAAGGAAGACCCAGGAACAATGGTGCAGAACCTGATCGAGGATTTCGCAACTTTGTCGGAATCGTTCCAGGAAGGCATCGAGCTTGCCGACAAGGAAGGCGATGAAGCGACGAGCGACTTGCTGACCGGATTTAAGGGCGAACTTGAGAAACATATGTGGATGCTGCGTTCGTATTTGGGATAATACTTCAAATGAGAATGACGGCAATTACTCGGGCTTGGCCAAATTATGGCCAGGCCCTTTCCTCTTTTCGACATGATTCGCAAAATCCAAATGTCTGTGACAAACCTTATAGAAATGGCTATTCTCCGCCAAGGCACGTTGATTAAGCATAAAAAGTAGGTTAGAATGTAATGAGAATCAGTGAGAATCACTTAGAATAATTCTAAAGTGATAATTATTATGGTATAATGGCAACAGAATTAAGGCATGGTTTTAACGACTAATGGAGGGAGCAGTAAAAACATGGCTACACATTTCGTTGTTGAGGGACTTAAAGCGACAATCGAGGGTAAAGAGATTCTGAAAGGGATCGACATTGAAATAAAGGGTGGGGAAATCCACGCGATCATGGGACCTAACGGAACCGGGAAAAGTACTTTGGCTTCTGCATTGATGGGTCATCCCAAATATGAAGTTACGGACGGCAAAGTAAGCCTGGACGGTGAAGATGTGTTGGAAATGGCTGTCGATGAGCGCGCTCGTGCCGGCTTGTTCCTGGCTATGCAATATCCGAGCGAAATTGCCGGCGTAACCAATTCCGACTTCCTGCGCAGCGCGATCAATGCCCGCCGCGGTGAAGGCAATGAAGTTTCGCTGATCAAATTCATTCGCCAAATGGAAGGCAAAATGAAAGAATTGGAAATGAACCCTGAATTCGCGCACCGTTATTTGAACGAAGGTTTCTCCGGCGGGGAGAAGAAGCGTAACGAGATCCTGCAAATGCTGCTGCTTGATCCGAAAATCGTCGTTCTGGACGAAATCGACTCGGGTCTCGACATCGATGCGCTGCGAATCGTAGCGAATGGCGTCAATGCCATGCGCAGTGAAGAGCGCGGCTTCCTGATTATTACTCACTATCAGCGTTTGCTGAACTATATTACACCGGATTATGTCCATGTTATGATGCAAGGCCGCATCGTGAAATCCGGCGGGCCTGAACTGGCTGAGCGTTTGGAACGCGATGGTTATGATTGGGTTAAAGAAGAGCTGGGAATCGTGGATGAAACTGTAGGTCAAGAAGCCTAAGCGGAAGGAGGAGAACCAAAGATGACTACACAAACCGTTCTTCCGGTAGAACCCGATACGCTTCAAAGCATATCCGTGAGCAATGGGGAACCGGCCTGGTTGACCGAAAGTCGCGTTAATGCGCTTCGGCTGGCTGCGGAACTGGATTTGCCGAAACTCGAAAAGACAAAAATCGACCGTTGGGATCTCAGCAATTTCGGAACGATCCGCACGGAACGTCCGGCGCTGACACAGCAGCTTCCGGAAGGCATCGCTTCCTTTGTCGATTTAAAGGAAGACAGCAATCTGATCGTGCAGCATAATAGTACGGCGGTATATACTACTCTGTCCGCTGAATTAGCGGCGAAAGGCGTTATTTTTACCGATTTGGAGACAGCGGTTCGCGAACATGAGGATTTGGTCAAATCCTATTTGCATACCCTGGTCAAACCGGAAGAAAATCGGCTAACGGCGTTACATGCAGCACTTTGGAATGGCGGCGTATTCCTGTACGTACCGAAAAATGTAGAAGTGGACATTCCGCTGCAAAGCATTTTCCTGATTGATGATGCGACGGCATCGTTTGCTCCGCACGTATTGATCGTAGCCGAAGCAAACAGCCGCGTTACTTACGTCGATAATTATATTTCCGGTCAATATGACGGCAAAGTCGTGCACAACGGCGCTGCTGAAGTATTCGTTAAAGCCGGAGCCAAGGTGCAATTTGCATCGGTTCACAATTTAAATGAACAAACGACGGACCTGATTAACCGTCGCTCGGTCGTCGATAACGATGCCAGCATCGAATGGATCGTCGGCGAAATGAATGCCGGGGATGCCGTCAGCGAAACACTGTCCGTGCTTCAAGGCAACGGTTCGTTATCCGACGCAAAAGTTATTGCCGTGGGTTCAGGTTCGCAGAAATTGAACTACACTACAAAAGCCGTTCATTTCGGTAAGAGCTCGGATAGCCAAATGATCACCCGTGCGGTGATGCGCGAGCAGGCAACGGCGATCATTAACGGGATCACCAAGATCGAGAAGGGCGCCACAAAGGCGAACGGGGAGCAAACGGAGAAAGTGCTGATGCTAAGCCCGAAAGCCCGTGGGGATGCAAACCCGATTTTGCTGATCGACGAGGATGATGTAAAGGCGGGCCATGCCGCTTCCGTAGGGCAGGTCAACCAGGAGCAAATTTATTATTTGATGTCTCGGGGGATTTCCCGCGAGCAGGCTGAGCGTTTAATTATTTACGGTTTCCTCGCTCCGGTCGTATCGGATATTCCACTGGAGCAGCTGCAACAGCAATTGCAGGGACTGGTGGAAAGGAAGTTAGGACAATGAACGCGGAACTGATCAAAGCACAGTTTCCTATATTAAATCAAGAGATCAACGGGCACCCGCTCGTTTATCTCGACAGCGCGGCGACTTCCCAGAAGCCGCGCGCCGTGATTGAAGCGGTACAGCGTTATTACGAATGGGATAACGCAAATGTGCACCGGGGCGTCCATACGCTGGGAAGCCGGGCTACGGATGCTTACGAAGGCGCCCGGGAGAAGGTTGCACGGTTCATCGGAGCGAACCGTACCGAGGAGATTATTTTTACCCGGGGTACGACTACCGCACTGAACCTGGTGGCCTCCTCCTATGGTCCCTCGGTCTTATCGGCGGGGGATGAAATCGTAATTACCCAGATGGAGCATCACAGCAACTTCATTCCATGGCAGCAGCTTGCGAAACGCACCGGGGCGACTTTGAAGTTCATTCCGATGCAGCCTGACGGCAGCATTGCGCTGGAGGATGTGGAGAAGACGATCACCGGCAAGACGAAGATCGTCTCTACCGCCTATGTATCCAACGTGCTCGGCGTGGTGAATCCGGTGAAAGAAATGGCTGAAATCGCTCATCGCCACGGAGCTGTTATGGTCGTGGACGGTGCGCAAAGCACACCGCACATGAAGGTCAACGTGCGAGAGCTGGATTGTGATTTCTATGCGTTCTCCGGACATAAAATGTGCGCTCCAACCGGGATTGGGGTACTATATGGTAAGAAGCATCTGCTGGAATCGATGGAACCCGTCGAGTTCGGCGGCGAGATGATCGACGATGTCGGCCTGTACGAATCGACATGGAAGGAGCTTCCTTGGAAGTTCGAGGGCGGAACGCCGATTATTGCCGGAGCCGTCGGTCTTGCGGCAGCTATCGACTTCCTGGAAGAGATCGGGCTGGACGAAATCCACCGGCATGAAACGAAGCTCGCGGCTTACGCCATGGGCCGGTTGTCGGAAATTGAAGGAGTTACCGTGTACGGTCCTCGCGAACGTGAGGTCGGCCTCGTTACCTTCAATCTGCTGGATGTTCATCCCCATGATGTGGCTACCGTACTCGACGCACAGGGCATCGCCATCCGCGCGGGCCATCACTGCTGTCAGCCGTTAATGCGCTGGCTTCAGGCGAGTTCGACGGCTAGAGCCAGCCTGTACTTGTACAATACGGAGCAGGACATCGACCGATTGGCGGAAGCTCTAATCCAAACAAAGGAGTACTTCGCGTAATGCAATTGGATGATTTATATCGCCGCGTTATTATGGATCATTATAAAAACCCGCGCAATCGCGGGAAATTCGAAGACGGGGGCCTTACGGTCGATTTAAACAATCCGACCTGCGGGGACCGCATTTCGCTTCAGCTCAAAGTTGAGGACGGCATCGTGAAGGATGCGCGTTTTTCCGGCGAAGGCTGCTCCATCAGCATGTCTTCCGCTTCGATGATGACGGAGGCCGTTAAAGGCCGGACTTATGAAGAAGCCATGGATCTGGCGAACCGCTTTTCCTCGCTCATGAAGGGCGAACCGGCGGAATTCGAGGATTACGAAGATTTAGAAGCCCTGTCGGGTGTAAATAAATTTCCTGCCCGTATCAAGTGCGCTACACTGGCGTGGAACGCGCTCAAGAAGGGGATCAACGAGGAATCATAATATTTAAGGAGGTAATGCAGCCATGGCAAAAAATGCGCCTGAAATGGAAGAGTATAAATATGGCTTCCGGGATGAGCATAAGGCGGTTTTTCAATCGGGTAAAGGATTGACCCGCGAAATCGTCACCGAAATTTCCCGCATCAAGGACGAACCGGAATGGATGCTGAACTTCCGACTGAAATCCTTGGAGCAATTCGAGAAAATGCCGCTCCCGCGTTGGGGCGGAGAATTGGATGATCTCGATTTTAACGATATCCAGTACTATGTAAGACCTTCCGAGAAACAAGGGAAGACTTGGGAAGAGGTTCCATCCGAGATCAAGGAAACTTTTGATAAGCTCGGTATTCCGGAAGCGGAACAGAAGTTCCTCGCCGGGGTATCGGCGCAGTACGAATCCGAAGTCGTATACCACAGCATGCAGAAGGATCTTGAAGATCAAGGCGTTATTTTCACGGATACCGATACCGCGCTCAGAGAGCATCCGGAAATTTTCCGCGAATATTTCGGTACGGTCATCCCGCCGGCGGACAATAAGTTCGCGGCATTGAACAGCGCCGTATGGTCCGGCGGAAGTTTCATCTACGTGCCGAAAGGCGTGAAATGTGAAGTTCCGCTGCAAGCGTATTTCCGGATCAACTCGGAGAATATGGGGCAGTTCGAACGGACCCTCATCATCGCCGACGAGGACAGCTTCGTACACTACGTGGAAGGCTGTACGGCTCCAATTTACAGCACGAATTCCCTGCATAGCGCCGTTGTTGAAATTATCTGCAAAAAGAACGCACGCGTTCGCTACACGACTATCCAGAACTGGGCGCCGAACATCTACAACCTCGTTACCAAACGGGCTGTTGCAGAAGAGAACGCCACAATGGAATGGGTCGACGGCAACATCGGTTCCAAACTGACGATGAAATATCCGGCTGTTATCTTGAAGGGCCGTGGAGCGAAAGGCAGCGTGCTGTCGATTGCGGTAGCGGGCAAAGGACAGCATCAAGACGCAGGAGCCAAGATGATCCACCTTGCGCCGGATACGACGTCTACGATCGTCTCCAAGTCGATCAGTAAGCACGGCGGTAAAGTAACCTATCGCGGTCTGGCTTCCTTCGGACGCCAAGCGGAAGGCGCCAAATCCAACATTAAATGCGATACGCTCATTCTCGACAATGAATCGACGTCCGACACGATTCCATATAACGAGATCATGAACGACAATATCGTGTTGGAGCATGAAGCTACCGTCTCCAAGGTATCCGAAGAGCAGCTCTTCTACTTGATGAGCCGCGGTCTCTCCGAAGCCGAAGCGACGCAAATGATCGTCATGGGCTTCATCGAGCCGTTCACCAAGGAATTGCCGATGGAATATGCGGTGGAAATGAACAGATTGATCAAGTTTGAAATGGAAGGCTCGATCGGTTAATAAACAAAAAGGGGGTGTCCCAAAAGTCATCGTAGTGTAGTTGGCTGAAGGACACCCCCTTTCTCCTGACCAAGCTTATTTTCACCACCCGTGTAGCCACCTCCCTAGGCTCACCAGACCGCTCTATGAAGATTAACTGGAAAACCTACAGTTATTCCGCGCGGAAGGCCAGGTCCGGACAAATTAACTGGAAATCCTACAGTTAATTTAGGCACTTGTAGCGAAAAGAGCGAAAAGGATAAGAATTAACTGTACAAATTACAGCTAAGTATCCAGAACGACTGGATTCACGGTATTTAACTGTAGGTAATACAGCTAAATTTGCTCTCATCAGTCACTTCTATCGACCTCAGCGAGCGGTGAGAATACATGAAGTTAAAGGTTACTATTTATTTGCCAATTGGACTGAGTTCATATAACTGAAGGTAGGGTTGTTACTAACATCAAGGACCTAATGGTCCTTTTTTTGTTAAAAGTTACTTACTAGGTAGACAAGGCAACCTTCTTTCGATAATCCTGAGGCGTCAATCCAGTTTCCTTTCGAAAAACATAAGAAAAATAGCTAGGGCTTTGAAAGCCGCACACCATGGATATTTCACTGATTGATCTATTTGATTCCAGCAGCGTCTCACAGCTCTTCTGAATACGATATCGAACCAAATAGGTGTTGGGTGTCTGACCCATGTACTTATTAAATAATTCGCAACATCTGCTTCTGCATATTGATCCCGCGGCTGCAATGTCATCAAGTGTTATCTTGACGTCATAATGATGATGGATGAATCCGGTCATATTACGAACAGCCATCCATGACTGATCATCGTTAAGGTGCCCGGGAGCATATTGAATATGATCTCCAATACAGGCGCAGAGAGAAGTAGCCTGAGAAAGGAGACGAAGTGGATTACATGTATCGTTGTTCATTTCATTGTAGATCTGATCCAGTGCAAGTAAAATTTCATTCTTCCAGGAGATTTGCGGTGTAAGCAATATAAAGTCTTCGGTTTTTGGTCCGAATTTATCATCCAAATACGCTTTGCCAGTGTATGTATTCTCCCCGAGCAGTGAAGGATGGATCGCAACGACTATAAAACAACAGTTCACCTTATTGGTAGAAAAACCATTGTGCAATCTTTTGCTGTTTACGAAAATTCCATTCCCCGTCTCTATAATCACTGTTTCTCCATTTATAAAGTACTCCATCTCGCCGTCCAGCACTAAGATAAACTCCAAATCAGGATGCCAATGACATGCTGCAGCATATCTATCAAATTGACGCAGAGCACCCTTACGTACATAAAGAGGAAAATCAGGCAGATTGTAATTTAGTCGTTCTGATAAATCAGAGAATACCTCCAGTTCTATACTCATAACCTGCCTCCTAAAGAAATATACAATTTTGATAGAATTATATTCGATATTGGTGGAATCAACAAGGTAATCTGAATACAATTTTGATAGAAGAAGATAGAGAGAAGGATGAGATGTGTGGTGGGGCGAAAATTAAGGGTGGCAAAAAGAGAGGATAACGACTTTAATCGGATGTTTAATCGTGCGTTATTCTCGTTGGTATTACCTATTGCATTTCAGAATCTGATTTCAGCAAGTGCCACGGCGGCGGATGTAGTAATGCTAGGAATGATTAATCAGTCTACGATGTCTGCCGTATCTCTGGCAGGGCAAGTAACATTTGTGTTAACCCTATTCTATATGGGCATGGCAACAGGAGCTGGTATTCTTACGGCACAATATTGGGGCAGAAAAGATGTCGAATCGATACAACGTATTCTTAGTATTGCCAATGTATATTCGTTTGGCATATCCATTTTCTTTTTTGGACTTTCCGTGTGCTTCCCTGAAATGCTGATGCGACTTTTTACAAATGATGTCGAATTGATCGAATATGGCGCCATTTTTTTGCGTGTTATCTCGTTTTCTTACATTGGCATGGGGCTTTCTCAGATGTATCTCAGCGTGATGAAGAGTATGGAGAAAGCACGCTTTAGTGCATGGGTAAGTTCAATGTCTCTTTTGTTGAATATTGTACTCAATGCACTTTGCGTATTTTTATTGTTTCCGGGTATACCTGAAAAGGCTATTGCAGGTGTCGCTGCCGCTACAGTTTGTGCACGCTTTATCGAGCTGGGATGTTGCTTTGTTCACTCGATAAGAAGCAGGGAATTCCGGTTTGCCTTACCTGTGCGTAATGATTATGGGCGACGCTTACGCAAAGATTTTCTAAAATACACCATGCCCGTTCAGGCAAATTACATCGTTTGGGGCGGTGCCTTGACGGTGATCACGATGATTATCGGGCATGTAAGCGCCGATATGGTAGCTTCCAACTCCGTAGCAACCGTAGTCAGGAATTTAGCCATCGTGTTTTGTGGCGGCATTGCCAGCGGCGGTGCTGTACTTGTTGGGAAATATTTAGGCAGCAGCGATAAGCGCATGGCAAAAAAAGCCGGCAAAAGAATCAATTTATATGCATTAATCTTTGGAGTAGTGGCCGGAGGAATTATATTGCTGATAAAACCCGCCTTATTCCATCTGGTGGACTTGAATGGCACAGCACAATCTTATCTTAACGGGATGCTTTATATATGCGCTTACTATTGCATCGGCAAGTCGATGAACTCAACGATCATCGGCGGCATATTCCCCGCTGGAGGAGATACGAAATTTGGTCTATGGTGCGATTCTATCATTATGTGGGGGTTCATATTGCCACTAGGATATTTAAGTGCCTTTGTATGGCATGCACATCCTATTGTTATTTATGCAGTAATTAGTTTGGATGAAATAGTAAAGCTCCCTCTGGCCGCAATTCGCTACCGTCAGTACAAGTGGTTAAACAATATTACAAGAGAGTTTACATGAGCAGATTGGAGAGATATATGATGACAATGAGAGAGAGAATCGCTACGGGCAAATTATTTACAGATTATTGCGAGGGACTGCCTGAAGACAGGGTGCGAGGAAAAAGAAGAATGATTGCATTTAATATGACAGGACCGGATGCACCAGACGAGCGTGTTCGACTTATGAATGAAATGTTCGGAAAAGAAACAAAAGCATGGATAGAGCCGCCATTTTACTTTTGCTATGGAACCAATATTGAAATTGGAGAAGGTACTTATATTAATATGAATTGTAACTTTGTTGATGATGGTGAGATAATTATCGGAAAAAATGTATTGTTTGGCCCTGCTGTAACCATCGCTACGGTTGGTCATCCAATCAATCCTAATTACAGAGAATATATGTATGCTGATCCAGTGAGAATTGAAGATAATTGTTGGATTGGAGCAGGCAGTATCATTTGCCCTGGAATAACTATTGGCGAAAACAGCGTCGTAGGTGCTGGAAGTGTAGTGACGAAGGATATTCCAGCTAATTCCGTTGCTGTGGGTAATCCTTGCAGAGTCTTGCGCACCATAAATGAGCACGATATGAAATATTATTACAAGAATAGAGAAATCACTCAAGAAGATCTGGATGAGGAAGCTAGCTTGAGATAATTCATTATTGGTTATCTGATAACAATCATCGATACTGCTCTATAAATAAATACGTGTCCGATCCGGCGTTTTGCACTTTTACGTGGAAAGCAGGATGGACACGTTTTATTTTGTCTATTCATAAAGCTCAGGATAATTGAAACGGAATGATCCTTGTGACATGCTCGATCTCTTCAAGCATTACCCACACAGCGCCCTCAATCGTACGAATTTGTACCTTTTCCGGTTTGGAGCCCCACTTGGGTAGACCTACTAGCGAATCTCCGTTTTCTAACGTTAGGACAACCTGATGTTCAAGTGTTACGGCCATTTTCAATTCATGCATGCTGTTCATCTTTGCCACCTCTCTAAGGATCACTCACTTCTTTCTTTATCGGAAGAACGGGTCCGAATCTAAACCAGTTAGCAAAGATTAAGAAAAAACGGTGCAGGAATTATTTCCATAGCACCGACAAATTAATATTCATATCTTGTTTTGGTAAAGTATCGGGTTGCAGCAGCAAATCACAAGTAAACTTCCGCAATCGCGGTGTCCCGCTCCTTGGAGAGATCGACAAACCGGGAATCCGTCTGGACGAGCGGTCGGAAGAAATCGGACTGATTTGTCATTACGATGGATCCGACTTCCCCCGAACTGAGGAGGACCCTCTTGCCGATAAAGTTAGGAAGCAAATGATTGATGAGTACTTGAGTAGGTTCAGGGCTAAGCTTTCCGAAGCTGAGACTGTTCAGTTCCCTCAAAACAGACAGCAGCTCTTGTTTTGACTGATACACCCGATTTGAAGTCATGGCGCTGTACACGTCGGCAACGGCCGCAATTTTGGCGAATGGGTGGATTTCCTGTTCAGTAAGCCCTTGGGGATAGCCGCTTCCATCATCCCGCTCGTGATGCTGAAGGGCCACGAGTGCCGACAGTTCGTCGCCGGTAGATTTCAGAATAATCTCATGCCCGTAAGTCGTATGGCGCTTGATTTCATCAAATTCTTCAGACGTCAGCTTGCCGGGTTTATGTAGAATTTCTTGACGAACCTTACTTTTACCAATGTCGATTAAATAACCGGCTTTGCCCGCCGCGTAGGCTTCCTCTTCAGGATAACCAAGCCAGGAGGCGATATAATAAGAGAGCATTCCAACCTGCATGGAATGATTATATGTATAATTGTCACTGTCGTTCAGCAGTAAGAGCAGAGATACCACGTCTTTTTGGAACCCTAATTGACTGACCATGGGCTGGAGCAACTCATCAACTTGAGCGTCGTCGAAAGTGCCCGTAGTTAGCGCTTCCAGAAAAATCGATTCAAATCCGTCAACCGCATGATCGAAGTATGGCTTGACCTTTTGTACATGCTCCGAAATGGGTTGAGCTACAGGGATTTGAACTTGAGGTGTATAGGGAATGACATCTACGTAATCAATGCCATGCTGCATGAGTTTTACGATTGCATCGCTTGTCAATTCTTTTTCCTTTTGAAGAACCAGTACTCCAAAGTGATTGAAAATATCGGATTCAAGACGGTCGCCGGGACTTAGATCCATAATGTGTACTTTCAATGAAGATGACACCTCGTTATTCTGAGTTTTCTTTCATCATAACAGGGAATAAATGGATTGACAATGCTATTTCAGGACTTGCAAATCGATAGGCTAGGATAGCTCACCCGGCGCCGAAGGGTCCCAAGGTCCTAGCCCGTGACCTTTCCATTCCGTTCCGTCTTCCCATGATTCCTTTTTCCAGATGGGCACAATCTGTTTCAGCCGTTCAATCGCATAACGGCTTGCTTCATAGCATCCGGCCCGATGGGGGGATGATACGGCGATGATTACGCTGGCCTCCGCGATTCCGACAAGCCCGATCCGGTGAGTGATCGCACAGCGGGTCCCGGGCCACTTGTCAGCGATTTCGCTGCCGATTTGCTGAAGTTTGGACAAAGCCATAGGCACATAGGCTTCGTATTCAAGATGCACCGTCCGGCGATCTCCGGTCATTTCGCGCGTGGTACCGGTAAAAGTAAGGGCTGCCCCGTGATTTGCAGTAATGACTTTTGCGGTTACCGCATCAACCGAGAGCTCCTCGTCCGTAATTGCATATAATCCATCCTGGCTTTGATGGCGCTGAGACCCTGAAACGGGTTCTCCGCCTGATACAGGGGGAATAAGTGCTACTTCATCTTTCTCGGAAATAGAACAGGTGCCTGGGGCGTACTCCTGATTGACCGCCACGAAGGAAACGGCGATCAGCGAAGCTGCGTCAGGATAAGCCTCGGAGAGAAGGTGTTTCAAGAGATCTGCGTTCAGTTCTGTTTTCTCAACATTAAATTCAAGGCTTGACGTTCCGATCCGGTCGGCAAGGCCTGCAAAAAGCGAAATGGTTATCATCATATTTCTTCACCTCGGAATGGTATTAAACCATTTTAATATATCATATAAGAAGACAACATATAAATTTAGGGTATATAATATTCTTTATAATTATATAAGATGAACTATTGAACTGATGTGGGGCAAGTACGTAAAATGTTCCTACAATCACTGTTGGTTCCATATTTCATGATCTTATAGAATCAGACTCGGCAGAAATCTGGAACCAAAGGCGATCGAAGCTTATGCTTCTTCCGATGCAGCTTTCTTTCAGAAAGATTTCAACTTTTTCGGAATCATTTTACTCCCCTGCCTGCCCTAATTCTTAAGTTCATCTTATAATGTACGGATAAAGTACAGCAGGATGCGATTTTATGACTACAAGGAGGATGGACCATGCAGCCGGAGACGGACCAAGAAACGCTAATGATCGTATTCACCAATGATTTGCACAGCCACTTTGACACCATGGGACGTATAGCCGCAATGGTCGATGAGCTTCGCGCCAGACCAGGAACATCCGTATTACTGCTCGATATCGGAGATCACATGGACAGGGCGGCTCCCGAAACGGAAGGAACGATGGGACAAGCCAACGTGGATGTGCTTAACCTTACCGGCTATGATGCGATTACGATAGGAAATAATGAAGGGCTGACCTTTACGCCGGAATTGCTGGAACAGGCCTATGCCGGATTGGCCTGCCCCGTTATATGCGGAAATATCAAAGAGATTACTTCTGGACAACCTCCGAAATGGATGAAAGAGCATTTGATTGTCCGGCGGGGCGGGATGACGATCGGCCTGGTCGGGGCTACGGCATCATACCCTGAATTCTATGAACTATTGGGACTCGAAGCACTGGACCCAAGGGCGACCCTCGCAGACTCGGTGCAGCGATTGCGCAGCCAGGTCGATCTGCTTATCGTCATGTCCCATTTGGGATTGAAACTGGACGAAGAGCTTGCAGAGACTATCCCCGGCATTGATCTGATTATCGGGGGTCACACTCATCATCTGCTGGAGGAGCCGCTCATGATCGGAACGACAGCGGTGACGGCTGCGGGGAAATTCGGGCGTTACTTGGGTCAAATCGCATTTCGCAAAAACACGGATGGCGGAAAGCCGATTATGGTGGAAGGACGCTGTGTTGCCGTGGAGAAGGGCGAAGAGAGCGAAAGTGTGCTGAAAGCCATAGCTATTCATCAAGATGGAGCAAAGCGGCGAATGGACCGTACCGTTGCTGTCACGGAACGCGAGCTGCCAATCGACTATGTGTCTGAATCCCCGTTTGGAAATTTACTTGCTCAAGCCGTCAAAAGATATACCGGGAGCGAATTGTCGATCATCAACAGCGGGCAATTGCTAATGGACCTTCCCAAGGGAGAAATCAGCGAGGGTATGCTACATGAACGCTGCCCGTCACCGATCAATCCTTGCCGGATGAAGCTAAAGGGAGCGGACATTCTTTACAGTTTGGAACAGTCGCTTCTAAGCGATGTGGCGGAGAAAACGATTTACGGTTTCGGCTTTCGAGGCAAAGTGCTCGGTGGGATCTGTGTCGATGGTATGGAAATTTTATACGATCCGTGCGGAGAGCCATTCCATAAAATTACGCAGGCCAGCGTTCAGGGGGTACCGATTTCACCTCATCAGGAGTATGACGTAGGGACATTGGATATGTTTACTTTCGGCATCGGCTACGAAATGATAAAGAACGGGACGAACAGGCAATATATGCTCCCCGACTTTTTGCGGGACCTGCTGAAGATGGAGCTTCAAACGCCGGGTGCGGTGGAAGACAGCTTTCTCCCTAGATGGAAAGAAAATGCAAGATACTTTCCCGAATAATCCATTATATTCTATAATGATAAAAGATCATTAAATACATCCTATGTTTACAGCAAACAATGAGAGACGGAAGTGGTTTTTTGCGCCTGATACCAATCAGTTCTTTGCAGCCTGGAATGAAGCTTGGAAAGAAGATTTATAACGAGGAAGGAATTATATTGTTATCCGAAAATGCGGAGCTGACCGATGCGGTTATACGCCGGCTGCGCTTGCATGGGCTGGATTTCGTCTATGTGGCCGATTCGCGGACGGAGGATGTCGTGATTCATGACATGATCGAGGACGAGACCCGCCGCCGTGCACTGCAAGAGATCCGGACCAGCTTCCGCAAAATGACGGGCCCTACCGTAAAAGGAATCGTGTATCCTTATTTAGGCAAGACGTTCACCAGTTTAGTGGAATCTATCATGGATGACCTTAGTTCAAGGGAAGATGCCATGATTATGATGATGAATATCAATAGTATGGATCAGTATTTGTACAGGCACTCGCTTAATGTGTGTGTCTACACCATATTACTGGGACAAATTCATGGATATAGTAAAGAAGATCTGACCCTGCTTGGACTTGGAGCTATGCTTCACGATATCGGTAAGACCAAGCTGCCGATTGAACTGTTAAACAAGCCTTCCAAATTAAGTGAAGAGGAATTCGACCAAATCAAGCAGCATACCCAAATCGGTTATTTAATGCTCAAGGACGAGCCGGGAATTCCGCTGAAATCGGCACATTGTGCTTTTCAGCATCATGAACGGATCAACGGCGCAGGATATCCCCGCGGGCTAAAGGGCGATGAAATTTCGGAATTCGCGCGGTGGATCGCTATTACGGACGCTTATGACGCTATGACCACCCACCGGGTATACCGGCCGGCCATGCTGCCCCATCAAGCGCTCGAGGTTCTTTACACAGGGTGTGGGGAGTGGTATGAGAAATCCAAATTAGAGCTGTTCCGGGATCATGTGGCGATTTATCCGCTCGGAATGACAGTGACGCTCAATACGGGGGAGAAGGGTGTAGTGGTCAAGATACATAAGGACATTCCACACCGCCCGGTCATTCGAATTCTCCATGATCCGCTTGGCTCCGATGTGAAGTCTCCATATGATGTGGACCTGAGAAATCAATTATCCATTGTCATTACCCAAGTGGACGGAATGGATTTTAAAACGGAGGAGCCGGTCTCTTGATGGGCTTCCTGAATGGGGATTCTGCACCGGTAAGGTGCATTTTCTTCTTTTTTAGGTTAATAAAAGAAATAAGGTGAGTAAATGATGAAGATAGAGAATTATAAAATGGATAGGACAGTCGAAATCACGCCGAGCTATGACCCGTGGGATCCGATCCTGTCGCTGCGCGAATTTGGCCAACATGTACTGACCAGCGTAGAAATGACGGTTACTAATTTGTGCAATATGCGCTGTGAGCATTGCGCTGTCGGCGACAGTCTCATGCTTAAGGAACCGGAACAGATTCCTCTGTCCATCATGTTGAATTCTCTGGACCAGGTAGAGAATTTGCGTACGATCAGCATCACGGGCGGGGAGCCCACCTTTCGCAAGCAAACGGTTGATGAGGTCATTGTTCCTTTGCTGCAATATGCCAAGGAGAGGGGCGTCCGTTCGCAAATCAATTCCAATCTGACGCTGGATTATGAACGGTATGAAAAGCTGCTTCCCTATTTGGATGTCATGCACATTTCATTCAATTATACCAGCGCACGGGACTTTCACGAGGTCGGGTTTGCCCGAAGCGGCCATCCTGTTCAGGAGGAAGTCGCCAAGAGAATGTATTTCAAAATGATTGAAAATACACGAAAGCTAAGCGAAGCGGGCATGTTTATTTCGGCCGAGTCGATGATCAACTATCGGACCCATGACAAGTTGCCTCAAATTCACCGTTTAATTCGGGAAATGGGCTGTCGGCGTCATGAAGTTCACCCGATGTATGCGGCTGATTTTGCCGAAGGCCTGCCGGTTCTGCCACTTGAGGACATGCGAACCGCTATTCATTCTCTTCTGGATGTCAGGGACCCGGATCTATGGATGCTGTTCGGAACGCTGCCTTTCTTCGCCTGCAACGGCAACGGGGAGGATGCGGAACTGCTGCGCAGACTGCGTCATGAACCAAACGTGACGGTCAGAAATGATCCTGACGGCCGCAACCGGGTCAATGTCAATATGTTTACCGGCGATGTTTATGTAACCGACTTTGCGGCCATTCCGGCTTTCGGCAATGTACGGGACACGACTCTGGATGACATTTTTGCCGAATGGCTGAACAACCATCCTCTGAATCAAAAAGTAAACTGCCACTGCGATGCTGCAGGTTGCTGCGGGCCGAATTTGCTTGTTGCCGATATGTACTACAAAGACATTGATTTCAAATCCCGTAAAGCGATCACATTATAGAAAGAGGGCACTTTGCATGCATTATGCCATAACCAATGTTCATGCCGAAATTGAATTCGGCAAATTGTTTTTAAATTTATTCATCGTGTTCGTTCTGGTTTTTTTGAACGGGTTCTTTGTCGCCGCGGAGTTTTCGCTCGTAAAAGTGCGGCAATCCCGGTTGACTCAGCTCGTGAGCGAAGGAAATAAGCGCGCCGTGTACGCCCTTCGGGTCAATAAGAAACTGGATGCCTATTTGTCGGCTACTCAGCTCGGCATTACGCTGGCTTCGCTTGGTTTGGGTTGGGTTGGGGAACCGGCCGTTTCCGAACTGTTGATTGAGCCCTTAATGTACAGAATGGGCGTCAGCGATCCAACGCTGATTTCTACCGTATCGGTAGCGATCGGGTTTGCGATTATTACGTTCCTACATATTGTCATCGGTGAGCTCGCTCCGAAGTCGCTTGCCATCCGGAAATCGGAAGGAACTTCTCTTTGGCTCTCCGCTCCATTGCTGTACTTTTATAAAGTGTTTCTTCCGGTAATCTGGTTGTTAAACTCGGCGGCAAACGGTTTGCTGCGGATGATCGGTATCGAACCGGCAGGTGAAGGAGAGGCAGCCCACTCCGAAGAGGAAATCCGTATTCTGATGAATCAGAGCGCTAAGAGCGGGGTCATCGATAAGGATGAAATGAAGCTGATGGACAATAT
>DJTQ01000419.1 GCA_002439285.1 Paenibacillaceae bacterium UBA6304 | reverse complement strand
AGTTACCCGCAGCGGCTGGATCTGTACCAAATTGGCAAGGAACTTGATTTTGCCGCATTCGATTATTATCCGAATACGTCGCCGGACAAACAGGCAACCGGACCTTACAGCGGGGCTTTATCGCTGGACGTCACCCGGGGGATTAAGCGACGGAATTTCTGGATTATGGAACAGCTTAGCGGGCCGCCAGGTTGCTGGTTCCCGATGTGGAGAACTCCGTATCCCGGATTCATTCGCGCCTTTGCTTGGCAGGCTATCGCGCGGGGAGCCGACGCCGTCGTTCATTTCCGCTGGAGAAGCGCGATTGCCGGGGCGGAACAGTTCTGGCACGGACTCATCGACCACAGCAATATTCCCGGGCGTAAATTCGATGAATTTGCCGCGCTCTGTGCCGAAGTGAATACGCTATCAAAAAAGCTAAGGGGAAGCGAGCTGCATCATGAAGCGGCCATTCTTTTCTCCCATGAACAGCTGGAGGCGCTTCGAATCCAGCCTCAGGTCGAGGGCATGGACTATTACGAGAATATTAAGGATTACCATCGGGCCTTGACCAAGCTTGGAATCGGCTGCGATGTAATTGATTGGACCGAGCCGCTTGATGGCTACAAGTTGATCTTGGCACCAAGCTTGTATTTGATGAACGAAGAGACGGCGGGCAGGTTGGAGCGATTCGCAGCAAAGGGGGGAACTCTGATTCTGACCAGTCGTTCCGGAGTGAAAAGTATGAACAATCAGTGTGTCATGATGCCGCTTCCCGGACTGCTGGCGAAATGCGCTGGTGCAGTCGTTCAGGAATATGACCCCATTGGGGGAGATATTCATGAAATCGTGGATACGGCAGGCCAGACGTTTACGTGCCGTCAGTGGTGCGACATTCTCTCGCCGAACGGAGCGGAAATTGTGATGCGATATAGCGGGGATTTCTATGCCGGCGCTCCGGCTGTTACCGTTAATTCCTTCGGTAAAGGGCAGGTCTATTATCTGGGAACCCATGCGGAGGAGACTTGGCTTAAGCAGCTGTTTAGCAATATTGCATCCAAACAAAATATAATGATGTTCCCGGATTTGCCGGAAGGGGTTCAGATCACGATTCGGACCGGTAAAGACAAATCGTATATGTTTGTTTTGAATTTATGTCGCGAGAAACGCAAGGTTGCCCTACCCGATGTGTATTCAAGTGTGCTTTACGACGAATCGAGAGGGCTTGAGCTGGAACTGGAGCCGTACGGTGTTGATATTTTGGAAATGAGATAGACGGCGAATTTGATCGGGATTAATCATAGAAATTTCCGAAATTTTTCATCTTGAAGTTGGTGTGGACGTTGATTTCCATATTTCTGTACATGTCGTCCCAGGAGGTATCCGTCCACGCCTTATAACTCATTTTGTTGCGCACATACTGGCCTATTCCAAGGCTGTCTGTGCGATTTTTTTGTAATTTTTTCACAACCTTCTCGCATTGCTTCGTTATATATTCGTTTATTATCCCCTCTAATTTGGTTCTATCTTCAGTTATGCTCAAATTGAGATCTCCCACATACTCCAAGGCACCTCCATTTAACTTAATAGTAATATCGGCCCTATACTTTTCGTCCCCCATTTTTTTGATCTTAATTTTCTTCTTACTGTTGATCGCATCGAAGGTAATGGATCTCATATCAGGATTGTCCGAAGTGACAGTGAATTCGCCTTTTCCCTGGTTGTGATACATGAGTGAAAAGTAAAAGACCTCGGCCGGCGACAGCCTGCTTATATATTTGTCCTTACGAAAGAGCGCGATTCCATCGTATTCCAGATCATTACCGCTTTTTCGGATCATGTTCGCTATCGGATCCTTGCCGTTGTCATAGTAATCACGGAAATATTCATGCAGCAAAATGCGGGGAATGGTCTGCATTTCGAATTCCTTTTTCAGGAGTCGGTCGATATACTGGCCTGTCCGGGGATGCCCCTTATAGGTGCCGGTCAGAATATCATGGGTTGATCCATCGACAATGATGAGTTCAGTACGTTTGGAAACCGTGGGGTCCCGCTGCAGAGTATCCATAAAATTTCTTAGGCCCTCTCTCGCTATATCCGTGCTGTACATCAAGGTCCGGATTTGTCCACTGAGCAGCTTCCGGCTTGTTTTCCGGGACAGAGTGATTCTCGCCTCTTTGCCGCTATTTGCGGTTGCGGTCAAAATTTCATCGGTAAATTGCGTCTGCTTGGCTTCCGTAACAATCAGGGGGATGCTCAGCGTGGCCCTAACCTGGTCTTCTTCCTTATCAAAGCCCACGGTACGTACATAACCGATTCGTTCGAGGATATGCTGGTCTTGGCTGCATGCGGTAGCGAACAGCAAAAGACTTAAGAAACTCATTAGAACCCTTGAACGTTTAAGCATGATTATTCCTGCCTTTCTGCACCAGCAATGCCACTAGAGCCAGCAACGGCAACCCGATAGCGACTCCAAGCTGGAAATAAATCAATACACCAAACCATTTCTCCACCTCAATCAGGGATTTTGGAATATTAGAAACAAAAAATGTGGATGCCATGACTAAAAAGAGGACCCATTTCCAAGGAAGACGGGGAATCAGTTCAGTGAATACGGCTTGGCTGGACCAGTAATACATCCCGCTGGTAATAATGATCGATAGCAGAAAGAAGCTGTAAAGGAAATTTTGCACCCGTTCGACAAATGGGAAATGCAAGTATCCGAACATATCCAACAACGGAAAAGAGAGATGCGGCAGTTCTCTGTAATTGAAGAAACCGTAGCATATAACCGTCACCATTAAATAAATGAAAATCGTCAAGCTATTACCGAGATGTATATATTTAAGCCATTTTTTCCCCTTCTCCGCATACGGAAACAGAAAGATGGATAACTCATATCCCATATAGGCTCCAAACACTTTTATAGACCCTTGAGCAAAGCCCTTTCCTTCTTTGAAAATAAACGGAGACATACGGGTTAAATCGAAATCTCTCATGAAGATGAAGCTTAGAGGAACCATGGTGATCAGTAAGAAGACAAAAAACAGATTGGCCTTGGACATATTGTAGATGCCTTTGGTCACCAGCAGAAAGACGAGAATATCGACGACCAGCTTCATTATAATATCTGAGGTTTGCGGGAAGATCAGCAATTGGTAGATCATGACGTACTGTTTGATTACCATACAACCCACCATGGCCAGGGCGCTACCAATAACGAGATAAATCGGGATTAATAAAAAGCGGGGGATTCCCGATTTCAAGATGGTAAATATGGAAGCGCCGCGACCAAGCCGGTATACGGAAGTGATCAGAACAATATTCAAAGTGATCGGGATGAACATGAGGATTAGCGCAATCCATCCGTTCGTGCCGAAATAGGTAGCAACTGTTCGCGGCAATATAAACAGCACCACACCGGTTTGAGTGTTAAAAATCAATAAGGCGATATGAAACCGGTGAAGTTTTTCATGTGACAAAGGAGATCACCTATTTCTTCATCTTGTTTATGTTCTTGTTGGGAGAAGCCGATTGAGAAGGGCGCTGGCTAAATGACCAGAACGGTCCCCGGATAAAAATATCTTTCCAGTCCACCGGCCTGATCGGTGCTGCCGGTATGGTGTACGGAGCTCCGAGACTGGTCAGTTTGGACAGATGGATGATCATCAGTGCGATGCCTGTGACGAATCCAAAGTTTCCTAACATGCCGGATAGAATAATAAGACCGAACCGTATGAGCCGGATCGACCCGCTCATGATATAACTGGGAACCACAAAGGAAGCGATCGCTGACATCGCTACGGAAATGATCAGGATGTTGCTGGTAAAGCCAGCCTCGACTGCAGCGGTCCCGATGACAATACCGCCGACGATACCGATCGTCTGACCGATCTTCGTCGGGAGTCTGGCTCCGGCTTCCCGGAGCATCTCTATCGTCGTCTCCATCAGCAGGGCCTCTATAATGGGCGGAAAGGGAACCCGGCTTCGGGATTCCGTAAGGGAAACCAGCAAATTCTCGGGAATCATTTCATAATGATACGTGGTAATGGCCACATATAGGGAAGTCATGGAAATCGTAATTAAAAACGCCAAGTAACGCAGCAGTCTCAAAGCGGTGCCGACAGCCCAGCGATTGTAATAATCGTCCGGTGTAGTGAAAAACTCGAAGAAGGAAGACGGCGCGATGATTGCCGAGGGGCTCTGATCGGCTATGACGATAATCTTCCCTTCACTTAGCTTGGATATAGTAATATCAGGCCGTTCTGAGGTTTGAAACAGAGGGAATAGCGAGTTGGGAAAGTCCTCGATCATCTGGGTCAGCATGGTAGCGTCATACAGGCTGTTAAACTCGATTGCCTCTATTCGTCTTGCCATCTCGTCAACGTATTCCATCGATGCGACGCCATCGATATATAACAGGCAGACTTTTGTTTTGGTTAATTCTCCAACTTGAAATTGACGAACTTTTAACCGATTGCTTTTGAATTTTTGACGAATCAGCGACAGGTTGGTGTCCAGCGTTTCGTTAAAGGCGTCATGCGGTCCGTTAATGGCGCTCTCGGATTGCGATTGCTCAATAGTCCGCTTTTCAGGTCCATAGGCATCGATGAGGTAAACGCCCTGAGGGATAAACAGGGCAATCTCTCCCTTTAAAATACCGTTAACGGTGCCGGCGGGATTAGAAGCAGCCACGAATTGGGATTGGCGCAGGAGGTCATCGAGCTCTTCTTTTCGTATATTTAGCAGGGGACGGAGAACATCGCGTTCATAGATTTGCAAATTAACCTGATGCTCAAAATAAAGAAGTTCGGCCTCGAGCTGCGGAATGCTGTATCTGGTCAGATCGCTGCAGTCCTTGAATTCCTGAAGAATGCTATCCAAGGTCAAAGGTCCTGAAGTTTGCGGTGTTCCTTGGGGGGCTTGCTCTTGTTGGTTTTTACTCGCACTAAACATTTGCGTGATTTTTTTGAAGATTGACAAGAAGCCCGCCTCCTGACCAGGGATTTTTATGTATTATGTGATTCGGTTGGGAAAATATGCAGTTCTTTAATATGAATTCCTGTTGTTAAGGAGGAGAGGGAATACCAGAATACCAAGGAATATAAAAAAGCCTGCTCCCGTTTGTTAGAGGGGGCAGGCTATCTTATTATCTAACCCTTAGCCGTGCAAAAGAGATTCGGCTCCATCAATATAAATTTCGGTACCGGTCAAATGGAACGATTCGTCAGAGGCCAGGAACAAGACGAGATTGGCCACCTGTTCGGGCTTACCCGGGCCCTTCTCCAGCGGTTGGTCCCCTTCCGGGAACTCGACCGGGATTTTCACTTCTTCAATATCGTCGGTAGGATATGTGTTGTCACTGATATTCGTTTCGATGGCGCCCGGACAAATCGCGTTCACACGAATGCCGTACTGGGCCAACTCCAAAGCGGCCATTTTCATAAAGGCGACCTGGGCTGCTTTGGATGAGGCGTAGGCCGAGAAGCCGATATTGGAAAATACCCGGTTTCCGTTGATGGAACTGGTAATAATGATGCTGCCGCCCTTGTCCTTCATGTGAGGAATGGCGTATTTTACGGTAGCAAACGTACCGCGGAGATTGATGTCCAGGGTCTGGTCCCAATCACTGATCTCCATGGTTTCGATCGGGGCCATGGTTCCATTGATCCCGGCGTTGGCGAAGACGACCTCGATACTGCCTGCTTCGTCTGCAATACGGCGGAATCCTTGCTCGATCATTTCCGGTTTGGAGATATCGCATTGAATCACGGTTGCTTGTCCGCCGGCAGATTCGATGCGTCGTTTCGTCTCCTCGGCTTCCTCCGGTGTCCGGTCCAACATATATACTTTGGCACCATGCTGCGCAAGACGGATCGCCGCGGCTCTTCCGATACCTGAACCTCCTCCCGTTACGACGGCTGTACAATCCTTCAATCTGGATTCGCTCATGGGAATAACTCCTCTCTCTGAACAATGCTGTTTTGGGATATCAGTAGTTTAATACCCCTGGGATACATAGTGAATCAGAGAAGTAACGTTATCTTAGGGTTGATAAATATCCAGGTTATCCACATAATTGGACATAGAGAGGAGGAGACTTATGATTTGTCCGAATTGCCACCAGAGCCAACTCAATGAAAATGCGAAGTTTTGCGAGAACTGTGGAACTCCACTGCATACCCAAGCCGGGGAGGGTCAGCAGAACAATGTATATTTTGAAAATGCGAAACAGGCGTCAAGGTTATATTTTAAATATTTCGCATCGGCATTAAAAAGTCCCTCAGCGTACGCGAATGGCGTAGGGAGGGAACATTTCGCCAACGGAATCATTACGATGATTCTTCATTCCTTGATCGTTCCGCTTATTGTCTATTTTGGATTCCACCGTCTGACCGGATGGATAGATCATCCCTTCCTCGACGTAGTGGTAAGACCAACGCTGGCCTTTGCCATTCTGACGATCCTTACGGCAACCTATTGTTTCTTGGCCGTTAAGTATGGGAAAGGGCAGAAGAAGAACTTTCAAGATGTCGTAGCCCGCTTTGGGGTTTATCTTGTCCCCTTCACGGCGTTGCTGCTCCTTGCTTTGCTGATGGCCATCCTGCAGATCAACATGCTCCAGTCTTTGCTGCTTATGGTCGGCCTGTTTGGGGCGATGTTCGCGGTTCCGGCCTTTGTCATTTCCGGTCTGATGCCGAAAGAGGGCGGAATTTTGGACCGTGTTCAAACTACCTTACTGGTTTACATCGCGTCTTCCATTACCGTAGGCTTGCTGGGAAATATCCTGTTCGGTCGGCTTGGCCGGATCTTGGGTGATGGGATGTCTTTGTTCTACTAATGGACAGGTTGAGTTATTCCTGCGTTTCCGTAGCCAGAAGTACTTGGGCTATATCCGCATAGCTCTTTACTAGAAAATGGGGTTTATGCGCGGATTCCGGCTCCGCTCCGCGATGGTTGAACCACAGAACGTTCCACCCGGCATCCACCGCGCCGACAACGTCGTTCCGCCAGGAATCGCCGATATAGTAGCAGGCTGCGGGAATTAATTTTAGCTTATTAGCGACATGATCGAACAATTTGCGGTCCGGTTTGGTGATCCCGACGGCCCCAGAAATGAAAATCCGCTCCGGAGGAATGAGGTCACTCAGTCCCAGGGCGCGGATTTTTTTCATTTGATGCTCCGGAGGGCCATTCGTGATCAAGCCGACAATCCACCCGCGGCCGATCAATTCGGTCATCAAAGGGCGGACTCCGTCGAACAAGATAATTTGAAATTGGCGATTCAGATACGCGGATTGGATTTCTTCCGCCTGGGAACCGGTAAGCCGAACGTCAAACTCGGCCAAGGACAGCAAGAACCTGCGCGTGCGCATCTCTTTGAGCTCAGACCCTTGCGTGGGCGTGCCTCCAGCTTCAGCGGAGAGTTTGTCGCTGTAATAACGCATGCGGTGGTAGGCGGAGGCATAAGGGAAATCTTCGCCGGTTCCGAGCACTTGCTGCAGGGCTTCACGAAACGGTATCAAATGATCGTACAACGTATCATCCACATCAAAAAATGCGGCTTTTTGGTATTGCGAGATAAGGGGCTCCATGTTCAGTAAGTTTCTCTCCTTTGGGTAATATCCTAGGGATATTATACCGTGGAGCGGAGGCGTTGCGGTAGCGCCGGATCTTCCCGTAACTTGCCTGGCACGGCTCAGAATCTCCGGCTCGCACCGCCGCCCCCCGAGGAACCGCCGCCGCCCCCGCGAAAGCCGCCACCGCCGCCGAAGCCGCCACCACCGCCGCGGCCGCCTCCCCGACCCAGGATCGAAATGAGAAATAACGTCATGGTCCCGCGGAAGAATATAAAATCCACAGCCAAAAAGGCAACGATGAGAATAATCCAGCCTAACGAAAGGTTGCCGCCTTCGGCATTCCCCGAAGGCGATTCGGGCACCGCAACTTCCTGGGGCGTTAACTGTTTGTCCACCCCGTATTCTTTGGCAACCTCGTTATATAGCGTTTTATAGGTCTCAACGATCGCTTCACCCGGCTGGTTATTCACCAGGTAGGGAATTGTAACCTGATCGAGAATCCGTCCGACCTTACCGTCGGGTAGAGCCCCTTCAAGTCCGTAACCGACCTCGATCCGAAGTGGACGGTTACCCGGTTCGCCATCCTCCATCGACAGTAGCAGGAGCACGCCGTTATTTAGCTTTTTGTCACCCAGCCCATATTTTCGGAGGGCCTGCAGAGCATATTCCTCCACCGTGTAACCGTCCAGCGTTGTGACGGTCAGCACGGCGATCTGAGCCTTGGTCCGGTCCTCCAGCGTACGCCCTAAGCCATTTAGCTCCCGGGCTTGTTCGGCCGTTAGCAGGCCTTCAAAATCCTGAACATAGATATCACCTTGCGGGTCCGGGATATTCGGTTCGGCAAAGACGGAGGCCGGGAGCCATAGAAATGCGAAAATCAGCAGGAACAAGGTGACGTGTTTTAAACAAACGGACCAGGTGCCGGAATAAGACCGGACTCCCGTCGGTTTCATGCTCCGGCTCCCGCCGACGCTTCTTCATTCGGGAAGCGAAGCGAGGTATTGTTCGTGTTAAAATCCACCTCCGGATTGGTCCGCGATTCCGGCGTAGTTTCAAAATACTCCCGTTTATCAAAACCCATCACGCCTGCGAGCAGATTGCCAGGAAAGCGTCTGCGCATATTGTTGTAACTCGCAACAGCGGTATTG
Organism: Paenibacillaceae bacterium UBA6304; assembly: GCA_002439285.1. Taxonomy (GTDB): domain Bacteria; phylum Bacillota; class Bacilli; order Paenibacillales; family Paenibacillaceae; genus Fontibacillus. The sequence continues at coordinate 5,871 of DJTQ01000419.1, read as the reverse complement.
TAATCGTTTCTGGCCACAGCGATTCGGTTCTCCGTGCCGGCAAGCTCGTCCATCAACTGAGTGAACTGGGTGTCCGCCTTCAGCGTCGGATAATTCTCAACGACGACCAGGAGACGGCTGAGCGCGCTGGACAATTGTTGGTCCGCCTGCGCCAGTTCATCCGGTGTTCTTGCTCCGCCGAGCGCGGCTCGGGCGTCGGACACCGCTTTGATCACTTCTTTTTCATGGGCAGCGTATCCTTTTACCGTATTGACCAGATTCGGAATCAAATCATATCTACGCTGGAGCTGTACGTCGATCTTGCTCCATTCCTGGTTCGCATTTTCGTCTGCAGCGACGAATTTATTGTAGTTGCCGGCGAACAGGGCGATGAGAATTACGACTACCGCGATGACGATGATCAGCGGGATTAAGCAACCTTTTCCTTTGAGTTTCATAGTTTATGTAACCTCCTTATAAATGCTGCAACAGGATCACTGTCTCTGTTATTACTTATCTCTTTACCCTTTGCCCTATACAAGGAAACTGCATCCAGCGAGCCGCAGCTCACAGTTATGAGGGAAGAAAGGGAAAGGGACCCGCTATCCGCGAATCCCTTTTTTCTCCTTGGCCTGGCCGCCGGTAAGGAGCAGTTCTCTATATTCGGTGGGGCTGAAGCCCATATATTCCTTGAATACTTTGGAGAAGTAATGTTGATCGCTGAACGATAAGGCGTCTGAGATTTCTTTGAATTTCATCTCAGGCCTGCCTTGCATAAGTTTACAGGCTTCATTGATTTTCAGTTTCGTATAATACTGAACAAATGTACTTTGCGTGCTTTTTTTGATGATCCGGCTGATATACGAAGGACTGATATGAAATTTACGCGCCATGTCGTCTATCGACAGATGGGAGTACATATTCACTCGCACGTATTCATCGATCTGCTGAAACCATTCCGGGGCGCTTTTTCGGTTGTGTGCTTGAAGCATGTCAAAGCATTGCCCGCACCACTCCAGCAGAGATGTGCCGAAATCCTCGTAGCATTCGCAATCGAATAATTGCGCCGAGGACTCTTCCAGATTTAGCCGGATGTCCGCATCCTGTTCGGAGAAGAAATGGGCAAATGTGTCGACCAACAGGCGGATAAATCGTTCAAGTTCCACAAGCCGGACGTTCCCGCCGGACCATTTGGCCAATTGCTCCGTTAACTTGAGCTTGAATTGCTCTTTCCTGCGGCCGCGGATCATCTCCCCAAAGCTTACTGTCAGGAAGGAATCTATGATTTCGTTCTCTGTTCCCGTTCGGACAAGAGAGGCTCCCGAATCCAGGACCGATCCTTGATGGATCCGCTGATTTTCGTTGATCATTTCCGTCACCCGGTAATATAACTCGGGCAGTTTATCGGGTTCCACAGACTGGAACTGCCCTCCGATGGTGACCTCAATGCCTTGCATGGACAGGTGGCGCCGGGTCGATTCCAGGCATTCATAGACCGTGGAATACATTCCCGTGACCGTACCGTTGACGAGTGCCAGATACTGATTATGAATATAGGTTGGGAACACCCGGCAAGTATGCGGCGAAAACAGCTCAGATAACAGGTACTGTACTCTTTCCGGGTTCCAGTAGGCGTTTTCACCAGTAAATGGTTGTTTCTTAAGGATGAACATCAGCCTGGCGTAATACGGAAACGGCCCGCCGAGTTGTATTTCTCCATAGGAATCCAGGTCTATGATTTCCCTAAGCAGATCCGACTCGGTAAGGGATTGGCGGTTTAATCGCTCGATAGCCCGGCTCATGACTTCCAAAAGCTGCTGACGTTCCACCGGTTTAAGCAAATAATCGAACACCTGCAAATTCAAAGCCTTGCGCGTATATTCGAAATCACTATAGCCGCTGATAAGTACTACCATAAGCTGCGGATGGATCTGCTTGGCTTGTTCGATCAAGGTCAGCCCATCCATTTTCGGCATTCGAATATCGGTTATTAGCAGATGAACCGGCTGCAGGCGCATGGCTTCCAGTGCATCTTCGCCGTTCGTAGCCGTCGCGATCACGGTGATCGGCAAACCCAGGGAACCGAGCAGCGTTTGAATGTTGCGCAAAATCGGCTTGCTGTCTTCAGCGATCAAAACGTTATACATGAATTCCCTCCTTGCACTTAGTAGAAGTCTTTGGTGAGCGAGCCTATAATTTGGACCGTGGCACCCTTTTCTTCACCGGGATGATTAAATAGGTTAAATAACAGACGATTCTTGTACATAAGTTTCAGGCGATGTACGCTGTTGACGATTCCCATGTTGCCGATGGAGGAATGGAGGTTCTGGGATTCGGCATGATTTGAATCCGACTGTCGCAATTTATCCAGGATTTCGTGGATTTTATCCAGCGGGAATCCGTCACCGTTATCCTTGATTTCGACGGCCCATAAGCCATTGAACTGCTTAACCGTGATCATGATGCGCCAAGGGGGATCCGTATTGGTAAAGGCATGTTCAATGCAATTTTCTACGAAAGGTTGGATGACCAGCCTTGGCAACTGGATTTGCCGGGACAGTTCGTCCGCTTCGATTTCCCATTCCAGATCGTCCTCATAATTTTGCTGGACCAGTGATAAATAATGCCGTGTTTGCTCCAGTTCTTCGGCTAAAGTAACGTGCGCATAAGGGGAAGACACGATGTAACGCAAGCTGTCCGAGAGGTGCTTGCACATGTCGGACACGACGCTGTTCTTTCCCTCTTGGGCCGCGATGCTGATCAAATAGAGTACATTATGGATAAAATGCGGAGCAATCTGTGCCTGAAGCGCCGAATTCCGCGCCTTAACCTCTTCATGCAGGGCGAGCTTCTCCCTGTCGATGGACTGGCGTAGCCGGTCCATTAAATCCTGGAACGCTTCATTCAGCAAGACCAACTCGTTGTTTTGCGCTTTGCTGTCCATCTTGACGTTCAAGTTGCTGTAATTGATCCGCCAAATCTGGCTGCGGAGCTTGCGGATCGGAAGCAGTAGGTTCCGCGCGGAAAAGTAAATATAAACGAACGATAGCACCATCAGAGATGAAATAAGCAAAATCGAAATATATTTCACCGAGTTGACCGGACCTAGCACCGCCCTTTTGGGGGTAACCAGATACGTGGTCCAGCCGGTGCTCTCCGATTCGGAATAGGCTACGTAATTCTGAAATTTATCGACATAAACGCCGCTGCCAGTCAGCCGCTTCTTCAAGTCGGTCTGGTCCGGAGATGTTCCGGTTCCCGAGATTAACCCTTGCTCCCGATCAAGTATGTAAACCTCTCCCTGTGCGACTCCCCCGGTAAGACTTTGTAAGTAAGCCTGGTCCGATTGGATGCATAAATAGCCGAATACCTTGCCGTTCTGGTTATTGATCGCACGGATAAAGGAAAGAGTATCTCCTTGGCGCATTAAAAGAATGCCGCTGCCGTTCCAGTGCTTGGTAGGGGGAGGTCCATCTATAAAGGATTGCAGCGAAGAAAGGTTGTTTGCGTCGCCGAGATAAGATACGAACAACGTACCCTGCTTATCGTAAATCACCATATCCTTGATGTTCATGCTTGGTCCAATGGCTTGGAACATGATGTCCTTCAACTTCCGTTGCTGCTGGAAACTTTCATAACTAACGGTTGACTTACCTTCTTCCAGGATGGCAAAGATCTCTTTACTGGACAAGATGCGTTGGGATAACTGGTTTTGGCTGTTGATGTAGAAATCGACCTGATCGCTCATTTTAACAGCTGTTTCCAGTTTTTCTTGAATCGTGGTATCTTTCAGAGGCTTGACCACAATGAGATTGACGTAAATAATAAAGCAACCAAGAACAAATAGGAGCAGGATGACAAAGGTGGAGAATACTTTGGTTTGAAGGCTGAGTTGTACATTTCCGCGACCCGGTCTTTTAATCATGGCTGTGGTCTTTCCTCCTTTCGTCAAGGAAACATCTCTTTGGAATGAACTAACTGTACCATTTCGGCTGAATGGATGACAACGGTTACAAGTTCAGGATTTTACACATGAAAAGTCAGCTACAGACATGTACCTTGGGGATGACGAAATTTATAATCAGGTTGTAAACGCATTCAAATAACTGGGGGGGATTAGCCTTGAACATCACTAAGAGAATGGCAACGATGATGATTGCAGGTCTGTTATCGGTTTCACTCGCTGCTTGCGGATCAGGAGGCTCGGATTCCAGCAAGACTGCAGAGGGAGGAAATGAAGGAAGCGGCAGCACCGGCGGGAAGAAGGTAACCCTTGAATTGGCCATTTCCAAGAGTTCGCAGGACTCGGCATTCATTCAACAGGACCTCCTTGATGAGTTTGAAAAGAAGAGTAATATCCACGTCAATCTTCAGTTGATTCCGGCAGAGCAGACGACGACGGTGCTGCAAACCAAGCTTGCGGTGGATGAGACACCGGACATTATCCAGTACAACTTGGCCAGCGCCACCACGGACCTTAACCTGGAACGTAACTTTGAAATTCTTGATAACGAGCCGTGGGCCAGTCGAATTCTGAATAAAGACGTGCTATCGGCATACGGGCATGTTTACGGCTTCCATGTCAGCCAGGATACAGGCATGCAGGGTGTCGTCTACAACAAGCAAATCTTCGAAGATTTGGGCTTGTCTATTCCGCAAAACTACGATGAATTTCTGGAGGTGTGCGAGAAGATCAAGGCCGGCGGTATTACGCCGGTATTCATGCCATATAAAGACGCTTGGGCCGCAAATGTTTGGCCGGCCGCCGCCTTTGCCGATTTCATAGCCAAGAGCGAGCCTTCTTATTTTGACGAACTGAACAGCAATAAGAAAAAATGGTCCGATATTCCGGAATTCAAGACATTTTTGCAGCAGCAGTATGATGTGTATAAAAAAGGCTACACCAATGCCGACGTCCTCAGCGACAGCTACGATATGGCGGTAGGCAAATTTCTGAACAAGGAAGTCGCCATGATGTTTATGGGCGATTGGCTCATCGAAGGGGTCGCGCAGCAGGATCCGGACATGAAGCTCGGCGTATTCCCGATTCCGTCCTCGGAAGGCGCCAGCCTTGGGGCAAGCCCGCTCGGCGGCCAGCTGTTCGTTCCAAAGAAGGCCAAACATTTGAAGGAAGCCAAAGAATTCCTCGAATTTATGGCTTCCAAGGAAATCGCGCAGCAAATTGTGGATTCCAAAGGTTATGTATCCAATCTGAACGACGTGACAACTCCAGCGTTGCCGGAATACAAACAGGAGATTGTAGACAATTACATTACGCCGAAGAAAACCGTGCTGACGACGGATGCTTACATGCTGGTAGACCGCAGTGAGTTGTACAGACTGCTGCAGGATCAGTTCGCGGGCGGCTTGACTCCTGAGGAAGTACTGAAGGCTTGGGACGAGAAATTCAGTCAACTGATGAAAGATAAAGAAATCGCCGGTTTCTAAACAGCAGAATCACAGGCAGCATAGAGTCCCTGCGGCTTTATGCTGTCCCAGGCTATAGTGGGGTGTGAGAAAATGAGAACATTAAAAAACCTATACTCGTATTATCTCGTTTTACCTGCTTTGTTGATCTACTGCATCTTTTTCGTAGTTCCTGCATTCACGGGCTTCTACTATTCATTCACGGATTGGCGCCTGGATCGCCTTACCATAGATTTCGTGGGGTGGGATAACTTCGTTAAGATCTTTCACGACAAAACGCTCACTTTGGCGTTGAAGAACACGCTGATTTTCGCCATCGCGACAGTGATTGGGAAAAACCTGATCGGAATCGTGTTGGCCGTCGCGCTAAATATGAGATTAAAGACGCGAAACTTGCTGCGCGCCATCTTTTATTCCCCGTCTATATTGAGCATTTTGGTGATCGGGATCGTATTTACGCCCATG
>DJTQ01000418.1 GCA_002439285.1 Paenibacillaceae bacterium UBA6304 | reverse complement strand
CTTCCCAAAAGCGAGATGAAGCGGGCGCTGCATGATGTTCGGACCCCGATGGACCGCGGTCTTTTGATCAGCATGAACGGATCGATCGAACTGATTGAGGGATTCATCGCAGGGGAAGTCGGCGCAATCATTTGCGGGGAGTGGATATATAATCACCTGGACCGGCATATGAAGAACAAGTTGGGCGTCGCAAGGCTGCCTTCCATTCAGAGCCGCCCGTCCATTTCCATGTCCTCGGCGATCGGACTGGTTTTCCCCGGTTATTCGCTGGAGTCGGAGCTTCGGGAGGACATCATGTCCTTTGCAGCCTTCATGCTTAATGAAGAGAGCCAAATGAAATGGGGAACGGAAGTTCAGCGGATTCCCGTTCATTCCGAAGCGCGCGGGAGACTGAAAGACTTGACCGACGTTAATAGGAGATCGCTTACGGCACTGTTGGAAGAGAGCCGGCCCATGCCGATTGAACCGGCAATGGCTTCGGTTTGGGAGGCAATTCGCGCAGGCCTGCTAATATTGGCGGAAGAAGGCGAAGAGTCTGCCTGGAGTGCAATGGATCAACATTTTAAGCAATCTGCCGGAGTCCTGTAAACAAAAAAATAGGAATGAGGGATGATCCATGAAAACGAGTGTATTTAGTCAAATTTCAATCGACGGTAAGCTGACATTGGGTCCGGGGCAGTCCAGCAAGCCCTTGTTCAGTCTCTTTGATGGCCGGGATATGGAATATATTCATAAATTTCGGGGAAAGGTCGACGGGATTATGGTTGGGAAAAATACGATCACTACGGATAATCCCTTTTTGACGAACCGTTATGAAGAGGATAAGAATCCAGTGCGGATCATCCCGACAAGAACCATGGATATTCCGATGGATAGTAACGTGCTGACGGATGGAGGGAAAACCCTCCTTGTAACGACGGAGAACGGTAAGGATGAACGCAAGATGGAACAGTTAAGGGAGCGAGGTAAGGAGTGCCTGATATGCGGGAATAACGAAGTGGATTTCGGGCAATTATTCAACTTGCTTGAGAAGAAGCACGGAATCAACAGCCTGATGGTGGAGGGGGGAGGCTTTCTGAATTGGCATGTATTCAGTCAGGATTTGGTTGATGAGATCATACTGATGCAGCTTCCGATCATTATCGGCGGGGCGTCCAACATTACGTTGGTAGATGGAGAAGGATATACCAAACTCGATTTTGCCAAAAAGTTTAAGGTGGTCGAAGTGGAACCGAAGGATAATTACACCTTGTTGCGCTATTTAAAAGCGGTTTGAATATGGGGGATCAGGTTAAATGAGCGATGCGATTAAAAAGGATTTTTATAAAAACGTATATAAAATAGCCCTTCCCGTAACGCTGCAAAGCCTGATTATGTCTTTGCTCACGCTTACGGACCAGTTGATGGTGGGACAGTTGGGCGATGTGGCTATCGCTTCCGTCGGAATGGCCACGAAAATATATGGAGTCATCTCCGTAGTACTGGCTGGCCTCGCGGCTGGCGTTTCGATCTATGCGGCCCAGTTCTGGGGAAAACAGGACCGCAAGAGCATCTCCCAATTGCTTGGTATTGGCCTCTTAGCCGGGTTTGCACTGTCTTTTCTATTCACGCTGCTCGTATTCTTTGAGCCCCAGCTTTGCCTGTCCTTATTTACGACGGATGAGCGGATTTTGGGCGAGGGATACATTTTTCTACAGATTATCTCGCTTAGTTATGTGCCGACGATGCTCACGATGATGTATTCCGCCATTCTAAGAAGCACGACACACGTGAAATTGCCGATGTTCGTCAGCTTGTTTACGGTAGGCTTGAACATCGTACTGAATTATTTGCTGATCTTCGGAAATTGGGGTTTTCCGGAATTGGGGTTAAAAGGATCGGCAATCGCAACGTTAATCGCTAGAATCGTGGAGTGCGTATTAATCATTGGAGCCGTCTACAAGTTCAGGCTTCCGGGTTCGGTAGATTTCGGTAGTCTGTTCGGAATTCCAAAACCGCTCCTGAGAAAATTCATTCAAACGACCTATCCCATCATCCTAACCGAATTCATCTGGGTGATGGGTGAGACGGCCTATGCTATGATCTACAGCCGGATGGGAACATCCGAGATGACAGCCATGACGATTACTTTTCCGCTGCAGGGCATCAGTATCGGATTGCTGGCGGGCCTGGCCAGCGCGGGAGGAGTGATGGTCGGCAACAAGCTGGGAGCCGGGGAAGAAGAGGCTGCCATGCAATATGCCAAACGTTTCATCACATTGGGGATCTCCGTTTCGATTGTCGTAGGTCTAGTGATTGCGGCAGCCTCCCCTTGGTATGTTTCCTTCTTTAATATATCGGGAGAAGCCCATCGTTTGGGAATTTACCTGGTTTGGGTATTTGCCGCTTTCTTATGGGTCAAGGTCGGAAACATGATCCTGGCCGGCGGGATTTTGAACAGCGGCGGAGACAGCAAGTTCGTATTCGCCATGGAATCGGCGGCAACGTGGCTGATCGGAGTTCCGTCAGGGCTACTTCTATCGTTTGTCTTCAAACAGCCGGTCTATCTAGTGTATCTTGTGCTGTCCATGGAGGAGGTTGTCCGGCTCGGTATCGGCTTGGCCCGGATCCGGTCGCGCAAGTGGATTAAGAACTTAGTGAATGATATCGCTGCATGAAGGAGCAACTTTTCTGATCTTGACCAAGTTATAAGCAAAAATAAAAGGCAGGATCGCATTTTATGCGGTCCTGCCTGTTTTAATTTAGGCTATTCCTCAGATCGTTACCGACGATCTCTGCGCTTGGATCTCGCCATGCGCGCTAACCGTATAGCTGCGGTCATAAATCCGGATCGCCGCCGGGGTATCGGTCTCGTTAATCACGGTAATGCTGTCATCGCCAACGTTGACCTTCAACGTAGCGCCGCGGAACATGACGTTGAACGAGAAGGAATTCCAATGCGACGGAATGAACGGCCGGAGTACCAGTTCATTGTTTGTAACGCGAAGTCCGGCGAACCCTTGAATCACAGCCATCCAAGTTCCTGCCATACTTGTAGTGTGGCACCCGTCTTCCGTATCGTTATTGTAGTTGTCCAGATCCAAGCGTGCTGTGCGCAGGTACATTTCATAAGCCTTTTCCTGATAGCCAAGCTCGCAGGCCATAATGGCGTGTACGCAAGGGGACAGGGAGGACTCATGAACGGTCAAAGGCTCGTAGAAATCAAAGTTCCGTTTCTTAGTCTCCAGATCATACTTATCGCTCAGGAAGAATAGACCCTGCAGGACGTCCGCTTGCTTAATGTAGCAAGAGCGGAGAATCCGGTCCCAGGACCAGTTCTGATTGATCGGCAGGTTCTCCGGTGCCAGGTCTTTGACCGGAACCAATTCTTTATCCAGGAAGCCATCCTGTTGCAGGAAGACCCCGCGCTCTTCGTCTACAGGATAATACATATTGTCGATGATATGCTGCCATTTAGCGGTTTCTTCGTCCGTCAAATTCAGCTTGTCGATGAGTTCCAGATAACGGGCATTTTCGTTCTTTTGGAGATAGCCAAGCACTTCCAGCGTGTACTCCATCGTCCAGGAAGCAATGCGGTTGGTGTACCAGTTGTTGTTGACGTTGTTCTCATATTCGTTCGGGCCGGTCACGCCGAGCATTACATATTTGTCTTTGGCGCTTGAGAAATTGACGCGCTCTTCCCAGAACCGGGAGATTTCCGCGAGCACTTCCAGACCGTATTGGCTCAAATAGGATTTGTCCCCGGTGTAATTCACATAGTTGTAGATCGCGTAGGCAATCGCGCCGTTACGGTGAATCTCTTCGAAGGTGATTTCCCATTCGTTATGGCACTCTTCACCGTTCATCGTAACCATCGGATAGAGCGCGCCTTTGGTAAAGCCGAGCTTCTTGGCGTTTTCCTTTGCTTTTTCCAGGTGTTTATAACGGTAAATCAGCAAGTTGCGGGCAATACCCGAATCTGCGGTGCTCAGATAGAACGGTACGCAGTAAGCTTCGGTATCCCAGTAAGTGCTGCCGCCGTATTTTTCCCCAGTGAAACCTTTCGGTCCGATATTCAGGCGGTCGTCTTCTCCGGTGTACGTTTGATTCAGTTGGAAAATATTAAAGCGGATCGCTTGCTGAGCGGACACATCGCCTTCAATAATAATGTCGCTGCCTTTCCACTTTTCGGCCCAGGCATCAGCCTGTTCTTGGCGCAGGGTATCGAATCCGACCGCATGTGCCTCTTCCAAAGTCTTCTTGCCCGCTTCTACGAGCTGGCCAAGTCCATAATTGCGGGAAGTTACGTTAGCTACATATTTATAGATAGTGAGCGTTGCATCTTGTTCTACTTCAAAAGCAGCCTCCGCGGATACGAATTTTTCGCGTTCGGAAACAGAGGCTTCAAATTCCAGCTTCTCGCCGTCTTTATATACATCGAATGTCATAACGGACGTAACATGGAAGTCGAGCTTTTTCGTCTTTAAGGTGAGGTAGGACAGATCGGAAGCTGCAGACTTCTCAACCTCCAACCAGAACTTCTCGTCATAGTTGGAGTCCTTGTTCTGCACATCACCGTCCAGATAAGGCACGACGCGGATACTTCCGGAGAAATTGAGCGGTGTAACCGAATAACGGATAGCTCCGATTTCTTGGCGTTTCATGCTGACGAAGCGAACCGACTCCACCTGGAGCTCTTTGCCGTTCTCCATCACAGCCACAAAGCGGCGGGAAAGATAACCTTCCTTCATGTTCAGTTCACGTACGAAATCTTTGACCTCGCATTGGGCCAGATCCAGCGGTTCACCGTTAATGAGGACATTAATCCCGATCCAGTTCGTGCTGTTCAGCACTTTTGCGAAATACTCCGGATATCCGTTTTTCCACCAGCCTACACGGGTTTTGTCGGGATAATAGACCCCGGCCATATAGCTTCCCTGAAGGGATTTCCCGCTGTATTGTTCTTCGAAATTGGCCCGTTGGCCCATAAACCCGTTACCGATGCTAAAAATACTTTCCGAAATTTCGTGTGTAGCAGGGTCAAAGGATTCTTCAATGATAGACCATTCATCCAATTTTAAATATTGTTTCACGATTTACCGGCTCCTTCTAAGAGTAATTCTAGTAATTATGGTTATATGAATTGATTTGTAAAAAAAGTATGGCTAATCTAAGCTGTGGCTACTTTTAACAGACGTTCTACCGTGATATCCCCCAGAGACGCGACGACGAGATTAGCTTTGGCGAGCGTGGCTGGTGAACCGATGCCCACACTTCTCATCCCGGCCCGCTGAGCCGCTTCGATTCCGGCCTCCGCATCTTCGAAGACGACGCATTGTTCCGGCGGTACGCCCAGTTCGGAGGCGCCGAGCGTAAATACTTCTGGATCCGGCTTCGCGCTTGCGGTGCGGGTTCCGTCGATGATGACGTCAAAATACGGAGTAAGTCCCGTATTATTCAGAATCGTCATGGCGTTTTTGCTAGCGGAGCCCAAGGCAATTTTTAAGCCATTCTCCCGGCAATCCTTCAGAAAATCAAGCGCTCCCGGCAGAATTTCGGAATTATCCATGGTTGTGATCATTTCGAAATACCAGTTGTTTTTGCGCTCAGCGAGCTCCAGTTTTACCGCTTCGTCCAACTCGATTCCGCCGATGCTCAGCAGAATATCAAGGGAAGCCATCCGGCTTACGCCCTTCAGCCGTTCGTTATCCTGCTCCGTAAACTCGAAGCCTAATTCTTCGGCGAGGCGCTTCCAGGCAAGATAGTGATATTTGGCGGTGTCCACGAGAACCCCGTCCAGGTCGAATAAACATGCTTTTATTGAGGTCATAGCCTCTCCTCCTCCATTAGCGCAAACGTTTGAACAAATCGTTAAAAATAAAAGAAGCCGTCGCTTCGATTATTTTTTGTGTCCCGCCTTATTTTTTCGATATCGAATACATGGAAGATTCACGAACCATCAAACGATGCGGAATGATTTGGCGTCTCTGATAGCTGCTATCGTTGTTGTTCTGAATCGACTGGATCAGCACCTGAGAAGCGGTGTATCCCAAATTGTAAATTCCGATATCTATGCTGCTTAGCGGTGGTGTCGACAATTCAGACAAAGGAATATTGTTGAAACTGACCAAACATAAATCTTCGGGCACTTTGTACTTGAGCTCATGCAGGCCGCGCAACACACCGAAAGATACGACATCGTCAATCATAACCAGGCCCGTTGGCCGATCGGGTAAATTCATGAAGAAAGACATGGCACGATAGCCGCTTTCCTGCAGAAACTCTCCCTCAACAATCCATTCAGGGCGCATTTCCAGTCCTGAATCATGCAGTGCATCCAGATATCCTTGTAGCCGATCTTTGGAAACGACCAGGTCGGGAGGTCCGCTGACAAATCCGATCCGTTCATGTCCCAGAGAGACCAAATGCTTCGTGGCATCATAAGATGCTTGAACGTTATCATTATCCACCGATAAAATATCGGGATATTGCTCACTTCGTCCGATCAGGACAAAATGATGACCGTTGTCGTGCAGAAAATCGATAACTGGGTCGTCTTGCCTCGAATAAAGTAAAATCACTCCATCTACCCGGCGCCCATTAATCAGTCTGGACACGCCTTCAACCTCTTCTTTTTCGTTGGCTCCCGAACTGATCAGCACATCGTAGCCTAGGCGGCTCGCTTGGGTGACAATTCCGCGAATTAACTCCATAAAGAAGAAGTTGGAAAACAATTCTTCGGCAGACTTCGGCAACATGATGCAAATACTGTTGGTTGTTTTGGATACCAGGCTCTTTGCCATGATATTCGGATGGTATCCAAGTTGATCCATAATGTCCTTTACTTTTCTCGAAGTTTCGGCGCTAATTCTTGGATGATTGGACAGCACTCGGGACACGGTAGAGGGCGATACTCCGGCCTTTTTGGCAACATCCTTTATGGTAACAGCCATAAAAAACCTCCTCTGTGGAACCGTTTGCTTTACATTGTAATATTAATCGAAACCTAACGGAAAGTAAATAGAGAAAGCGGGGAAAGGGTGTCATATTATGAGCGTTTTCACCTAGAGATGGACATGGTTGGGGAAAATTTACTTTAATCTTAAAATAGTGAGCAATTAAAAGTAATACTTAGGTTTATAAAGAAAATTAGCGATTAAGGGATAAAATCATCTAAAAATCAGTCGTGCAAACGTTTTAACAAATGGAAGCGCTTAATATAATATATTAGCAACATAATAGCGCTTTCCTGACTGAGTGTGCTCCTTAGAGATCGCAGAATTTGCATTCATTTTTAGACAAACGTTTGCACAAATTTGGGTTTGAAAGGAGGATCTTTCGCACGGTTTTTTTGTATGAAAAGATTTTTATCGTGCATTGAACATTTCTAAGGAGGTCTATGCCAAATGCAAAAAAGATGGAAGGTCTGGGTTTCCGGCCTACTCATTTTTGTCCTGGTTGTCGGCTCGTTCGGCAGCTTTCTCACTCAAGCAAGAGCGGATGACCCGGCCGAAGGCGGCAGGGCCGGGCTCGCAAGTCCGGTTATCGGGGACAGAAGCGCTACGGGAGCTCAGGTGACGTTTAATTATCAGGGGACCGGGCAAGAGGACAAGGTAAGCGTAAAAGGCAGCTTTTATAACACAGGGGCGGAAGTCCCCTTATTCTTAGTAAACGGAGATGTTTGGTCTCATACTGATGAAATTGAAGCGGGCTGGTATCAATACGGATTTGAGGTGGATGGCAATTTTGTTGCAGACCCACTTAATTTCGTGAAGATCGGAAATGAATCGGGTTTATCCGTTCCAGGAATCAAGTTTACTAAATCACCACCGATGGGAATCGGGTTAGGGGTTTCCACCGTAATCGATGCGGTCTACTTTACGGGCGATCGCGACACCACAGATCAGGTACACCTTACGCTTTCCAAGGGACTGAACGGAGTTTCCTTCGACGGTGACACCGGGGAACTTAAGGTTGCAGCTAATGCTGAAACCGGAACTATTGAGATCATGGCCAAGTATGAATCTTGGGAAATCGTAAGATCAATCGAAGTAACTGATAATGTTTTGAAGAACCCGGTCATTAATAATGACGGGACGGTGACGTTTAACATACCGGTGAATAAACTTCCATCCGGGACAAATTCGGTCTTTTTGGTAGGTCAAATGAATGGCTGGGATGCATCTACAGCTACGCCATTAGTTCTGAAGAATGGGGCTTACAGCCTGACTATTCCGCTAGGGGCCGGCACTTACGAATATAAATTCCTTAAGGTAAAGGGTGATTGGAGTGGCGGGGATTTTCTGGATCCATTGAACCCGCTTAGCTCAAACGGAAATTCTCTGGCGATCGTACCGGGACTAATTATTAATTCGGGCAGCGAAGTGGAAATCGGGGGCTCCCTGCAACTTAAGGCTGAGGAATTTCAAGCAGGAAAAGATAAGCCGGTTCTCCAACAAGCGGATTGGGATTTAGTGAGTCCACCTACTGGTGTTGTTATTTCTGATACGGGTTTGCTGACTGTCGCTTCTAACGCAACCAAAGGAAGCGTAAAGGTCAAAGCGTCTTTCAATGGCTGGGAAACCACCAAAACTATTCAGATCGTTGAAAAAATGAACTCGTTCACCATTAACTATTACCGTTATGATGGCACAGCGAAAGATTGGAATCTCTGGCTTTGGCCGGACGGTTCGAACGGAACCGGAAATGGGTTCACCAGCAATGAAAATGGGATTGCCAAGGGGACTTACAAGTACACGCAATCATCAATCAATGTAATCACTCGCTTAAGCCAGCCTGGAAATGACTGGTTTGCTCAAGGTCCTGAATTAAAAATAACCGTTCCGCAAGGTAAAACCGAGGTTGAAGTATGGCTGGTTGAAGATATACCGACGGTATATTACGAAAAGCCGGATTTTGAAGCCATTAAGCCGAGTTCCCGGTCTATCCAGTTCACCTATATTTCTGACGAAACGGATCCATCGGAATTGAAAAAATGGAATATCTGGACTTGGTATACGGGAAAATCAGACGGAGAAAACAAATTCACCAAGTATGATGGCAACAAGGCTACAGCTATAATTCCAATCGGCTCCAGTGTGGAGAAGATCGGCTTTAAAATGCGGAAAGGCGGCGTAGCCGGCGATTGGAGCACGGTTGAGAAAATCGATCAGGACTATGACCGTGAGATTTATACGGGGTCGGAAGCTTTAACCAAGGTTATTGTCACAGCAGGCCAAGGCCCGTTCCGGATTCTTCCGGGAACTGCTGCACCAGTTCTGGAGAATGGTAAGGCTACGTTTACTTACCGTGACCAGGCTTTATATGAGAATAATGCGATGGATCAAATTGAGAGCGTTCATCTAAAGATCGATGGCCAGCTTTACAAAATGAATTATAATGCCGAAGATGAGCGGTTCACTTATACTCTTGATCAACTTATCGAAGGTACTTTTGAGTATACCTATGTTGTCAAAATGATGGACGGTACTGAGGACGAGGTTACTGATCCGAAAAATACGATCGACGGAAAATCGCATATCGTTTACAAAGTAATCCATCCGGAAATTGAGACTACAACGGTACCGGAGAGGATTTCTTACAATGAAAATGCGGTCCTTAACCTTTCCTTATCGCAAGTAGCCGACAATGAAATTGACAGGATTTATGCGGACTTGAGTGTATTGGGCGGGAAGGCTACAACAGTAATCGATAAAGAAATTAAATCTTTAAGCATAGCAGTCAAAGACACGATTACCACGGGGGTGAAACAAATCCCGGTTACCGTTGTCGATGTATATGGCAACAAGCATACAAAGAATGCGCAAGTCACCGTCCAAACCCGGCAATCGGTCGGAAAGGACGACTTCGACTGGGATGAGGCACGGATCTATTTCATGCTGACGGATCGCTTCTTGAACGGGGATACCAGCAATGATGATCCAAACGGGGAGAATTACGATCTCAGCCATGCGGAGACCTATCACGGTGGTGATTTCAAAGGTGTTACCGAGAAAATCGGGTATCTGAAGGATCTTGGTATCAACACGATCTGGATTACGCCGATCGTTGATAACATCGATTTTAATAAAGGCGTCGACTTTAAGAGCAATCAGTATGCTTACCATGGCTATTGGGCTAAAGATTTTACTGAAATTGACGAGCATCTCGGGGATTTGGAAGATTTCCAGAATCTCTTGGATACCGCACATTCCCAAGGCATCAAGGTCATGGTTGACGTGGTATTGAACCATACGGGCTATGGCATGGATCAGTTAAATCCGAACTGGAACGGATTAAATAATCTTCCTTCGGAGACTGAGCGTGAGGTATTCGCCGACATGTTACGGGATCAGAATGAGGATCCCGTGATCAGGAACAAAGTGGCGGAATTGCCCGATTTCAAAACGGAAGACCCTGCAGTGCGCGAGCAAATTATCAAATGGCAATCCGACTGGATTGAGAAATCCAAGACGGCCAGCGGAAACACGATCGACTATTTCCGCGTCGATACGATCAAGCATGTGGAGAATGCAACTTGGATGGCATTCAAGAATCGGATGACCGAAATTAATCCTGCCTTCAAAATGATCGGGGAAAACTTCGGTGCGAGCGTGGATAATGATGGGGGTTATCTGCGTACGGGCACGATGGATTCCGAGCTTGATTTTGCATTTAAGGGAATTGCCAGTGAATTCGTCAATGGCGGAATTGATTCTGCCGAGCGGAAGCTTCAGGACCGCAACGGTAAGATCGACAATGCGGCCACACTAGGCCAGTTCCTGAGCAGCCATGACGAGAATGGATTCATGATCAGCTTGCTGTCGGAAGGAGATCGTCAAAAATTCGAGGACGGAACTCTGGATGCAGCGGTTTTGGAGGGCGTGCAGGCCAAACATAAGATAGCGGCTTCCTTGCAGATTACGTCCAAAGGCCAACCTGTCATCTATTATGGCGAAGAAGTAGGGCAATCCGGCATGAACGCCGGGAATATGTCCAATGGCGAGTTTAGCGAAAATCGGTATGATTTCAACTGGGACGGGTTGAGCGATCCGACTTACAGCCATATTTACGAACACTATAAGAAAATGCTGCATATCCGTGACAGCTATTCGAAGATTTTTTCCAAAGGAACCCGTGCACAAATCGGGGGATCCGACCAGGGCGGATTTGATGTGTTTACCCGGACGTACCAAGGTAAAAGCGTAGTCGTAGGTATTAATACCAAGACCACCGCGCAGCAAGTTACTTTTACGGTACCAGGCTACAAAAATACGAAATGGGTCGAACAGTACAGTAACCAAACAGTGCAGGCGGACAGTAACGGTAATGTCACGGTAACACTGCCGTCCAGTCTGGACGGAGGGACAATCGTGCTGGCCGCGGTTTCGAGTCCGGTAACTCCTCCGGGAACATCGAATCCAAGCTCGGGATCATCGGGATCTTCGGGTGCTCCAAGCGCTGAGACTCCGGCTCCGGCAACTTCCGAATCCGTGAAGGTAATAGCTAAAACCAGAGAGAACGGTCGCAAGACGGCCGAAGTGAAGGCAGCCGATTTGGAGAAAGCCGTTGCGGCAGCCGCGAATAGCGGTAAGGCAGTAATCATTCAAGTATCCGGGTTAGCTGCAGGAGAAGCGGCTGAGCTCGTGATTCCAGGAAGCGCAGTAGAAAAGGCCTTGGAGCAAAAGACTGCACTTCAACTGGTATTTCCTGATGTAACGGTTGAACTTCCTGTCGGAAGCATTCCCGCTGCATCGATTCATGCAGACGGAAAAATGGTATTCAGCAAGGAAGAGCGGAGTCCCGAAACGGCGGAGAAGCTAAAGGGCAACATCATCGCTAAGGACGGGGCATATTCACTCGCCGGGGAGATTTATAATTTCAAACTTCTTAGTGTCACTGCAGACAAACAAGCCGTCGAAGTTAAGCCGGGGACTAAAGTTAAAATAACACTGACTCTGGATGAAACAGCCTTGAAGGGAATTGGGGACAAGAACAAGGCGGGAGTTTATGCGGTTAACGAAGACGGTTCTGTGGTATATGTAGGCGGAAGATGGGACGGCAATAGCATTACTTTCCTGAGTGACCGTTTTGCTAATTTTGTGGTTATGGAATACAACAAAAAATTTAGCGATGTAACGGGCGGTTGGGCCAAGGGTTATATTGAAATTTTGGCGGCCAGACATATCGCTTCCGGGGTGGACGCCGACCGACTTAACCCAAAAGGGAATGTGACTCGCGGCGAATTCGCGGCATTCCTGGGACGGACCTTGGGACTTGACGGGGAAGGAAAGTCCTCTGGCCTGAGCGATATCGCCGAAAACAGCTATTATGCCGGTTATGTCGCAGCGTTGAACGAGCTCGGAATCGTAACGGGGTACGAGGATGGCACGTTCCGCGGCAATCAGACAATAACTAGAGAACAAATGGCAACCATCTTGATGAAGGCGTACGCGCATGTGACAGGACAAAAGGTAGGAGAAATCGCTGGGGGCGAAGCGGCCGGCTTCTCCGATCTGGATGAGGCATCCGCATATGCTATAGACAGCATCAAGGCGGCAAAAGCATTGGGAATTATTAATGGAATGGGGCAAAACGTATTTGAACCTGCTGCGACATCCACGCGTGAGCAAGTAGCAGCCGTGCTGATCCTTTTCATGGAGAAAGCGGCAATGTAAGTAATAGACTCAAAAGGCCTCCTTCCGTATTGGAAGGAGGCCTTTTGACTGTTTGGATGTTACTGTGCTTGCGTCAATACCGCATACCCGTAAGCGGGAAGCTTTACGGCGAGTTTACCGTTGTCCGTTTCATAGCTATTCCCGCTCATTGTGTCGTGCCATGCTTGTCCAGCGGCGGAAACCTCAAAAGTCTGCCCCGCATCGTAGTTGTTCAGCAGCACGAGTACGGATTCCTTGCCGAGCAGGCGCTCATAGGCCAGTTTACTGCCGCCTTCTTCCGCAAGCAGGAAGCGAATGGATCCCGTACGCAATGCAGGAAGATCCTTGCGCACGGCAATCAGCTTGCGATAGAAAGAGAACAGATCCTGATCTTGCTTATCCGGATTCCATTCCATGCATTTGCGGCAATCGGGATCCTGCTCACCATCGAGGCCGATTTCGTCGCCGTAGAAAATGCACGGCGTACCACCGTAAGTGAATTGAAAAAGTGCCGCCAGCTTCATTTTGTCCTTGTTGCCTTCGCAGAGCGTCAGAAGGCGAGGTGTGTCATGGCTGCCCAGCAGATTGAAGGCCACTTCACTGGCTTGTTGCGGATATCGCGACAACTGCCTGCCGATAGCACTAGCAAAGCCTTTGGCATCCAGAGTGCCGCGGACTACGTAATCGAGTACTGCGTCGGTAAAAGGATAGTTCATGACCGCATCGAACTGATCGCCCTGAAGCCAAGGGGAAGATTCATGCCAGATTTCGCCCAGGATATAGGCATCGGGATTCGCCGCCTTAACGACTCTGCGGAAGTCGCGCCAGAATTGATGGTCTACCTCGTCGGCTACATCCAGCCTCCAGCCGTCGATTCCCACCTCTTTAATCCAGAATTCAGCTACGTTGAGCAAGTATTCTTTAACCTCGGGGTTGTTCGTATTTAATTTAGGCATGAGCGGCTCGAAAGAAAATGTATCGTAGGTCGGAATTCCATCTACTACCTCAAGCGGAAACTCGCGAACCGAGAACCAATCCTTGTAACGGGATTGTTCTCCCTTCTCCATTACGTCGACAAACGGAGCAAACGTTTTACCCGAGTGATTGAAGACCGCATCGAACAGGACGCGAATCCCGCGTTCGTGGCAAGCATTGACGAGCCTTTTAATCGTCTCGATGTCCCCAAAGTGAGGATCGATTTTCATATAGTCGGCGGTATCATATTTGTGGTTGGTAGTAGCCTCAAATACCGGAGTAAAATAAATTCCATTGATACCGAGCTCGCTCAGATGATCGAGATGATCAATGACGCCTTGAAGGTC
>DJTQ01000283.1 GCA_002439285.1 Paenibacillaceae bacterium UBA6304 | reverse complement strand
TCCCTTGTTCCCTGGTATAACATTACCGGAAGTAATCGGGACGTCAACGACAGTTGGAACCATTATTACACTTACTCTAAAGGAAACGTGACCTATTCCGGCACCGGACACACCAGCACCGGATTCCCCGAATGGGAACAAAAGCTGTTCGTTAATACGATGTACCGCGCATTCATGGGGTCCAATCATGCTCCCGTCATTACCGTTCATGCGCCTGAGCAAAACGGCAAGATCGCTTCCCACCATCAAATCGTCGTAAGCTACACCGTGAACGATTTGGATTTGCAGGATCGGAAGCTTTTTACCGGGATCACATTTAAGTACGACCAAAACGGGAAGCAGAAGTCGGTTGAGGCATTGCCGGAGAAGGAAGTGCTGACCGGGCAGACGATCACGATGACTTTCGATAACCCGCTTCCGGAAGGCGGAGCCCTGGACATTGAAATCATGGCCAAAGACAAGAATAATGCCGTAGCTACGGAGAATATTCGGCTAAACGTGGAAAAGGTATCTGCCAATCTGCTCACGGAACGAAGCCTTTCCGCAAACGTCATCGACAGCAAAGTGGCAAAGAATGATGCCGTGGTCATTACTTATAAAATTACGCCGAAACCGGTACCTAATTATTCGGGGGATCAAACCGAGAAACTCGTGATCTCCGGCATCGGCTGGAGCGAGGTTCTTCCTGCCAATCTGAACGTTGCCTCCGTATCGCTGGGAGGGGTTAAAAAGACGGGGGCCTTGAGCTCCGGCTACACGTTATCCGGTTCCTTAGGGGATATCAATTACCGCTTATCCGCAGACAAAAAACAATATATTGCAGACCCGGTTACTTTCACGGTGAACGTCATTCCTACCAGTAACGGCGTATATTCGCTGACGAACTCCGGATTAACGTTCACCGATATCGGAGAGGTTAAAGCCAAGACAATCTCTTTCCCGCCGCTCGTATTTGAAGCGGTCACACTCATCACCCGATTAGGCTTGAACGACGCAACGATTCTGATCGGGGATAAAACCGTGCTGATTCCCGAAATCGAACCTGCGGATGCAAGCAATAAAGTACTAACCTGGAAATCCAGCCGTCCTGACATCGTAACCGTTAATGAATATGGCCAAATCGAGGGTAAACAGGCCGGAGAAGCCACCGTCACGATTACGGCGACCGACGGAAGCAAGAAACAAGCCACCGCCGTCATCCGTGTGATTACGCCGGATCTAAGCATCACGGGGCCGTCCACAGTGAAGGTGGGTGAGAGCATCACACTCAAGGCTGCGCTGACAACCGCCGGGGAAAAGGTCACCTCGGTCACTTGGTCCCTCAAGGGCTCCCAGGATGAGTCTTATATCGGAATCAAGACCGGTAATGACGATTGGCAGCGGGATATCACCGGCATACAATCCGGTACCGCTACCGTGGTCGTTACGGTAAAAACCGAGAGCCAGGCAACCCACGAAGTACGGGAATATCGTAAGGAGTTTATGGTGCGGGTGATTAACCCGATCACCGGAGTCGTAATTGAAGGTCCGTCCAGCGTGAAGGTCGGCGGCTCGATCCAGCTCCGCGCCGCCATCATTCCGGCTGATGCCGATCCTGAAGCGTTCTCCTGGTCGTTGGCAGGAGCCGAGGATGCCAATTTCGCGAAGCACGAGGCGAACGGAAACACAGTCACACTGACCGGCAGACAGATGGGCAGCGTAACGGTGAAGGTGAATGTCGGGGAAGTCGAGGCCACGCAAAAGGTCGACATTGGTCCGGTATTGTCCGCATTGTTGCTCCCATCCGAGATCTCCATTCCGGAGGGAACAACTTACTCCTTATTGAATGAGTTGAAGCTACGTCCCGGCACCGTAAATCTTGATGAGGTTATCCATGAGCTCAGCTGGAGCAGTAGCAGCGCACGCAACGTCACCATCGAATCTTCCGGGATTCATGGCGGAAGTATTACCGGGGTCAAGCGAGGCTACTCCGTAATTCGTGTCACCTATACGGACAAGCCGACCATCTATGCAGAGATCACAGTAAAAGTATTCTCCAACTCAAATTCCAATCGATACTAACAATGAAGAAAGCTGCCCCGAGCCTTAGATCCAAGGCTTGGAGCAGCTTTTCTGCATGTTTGCGGATTATTCCATTTTCAACTTGCCGGCACGCACATTGATCTGGTTCACGCGCGGCAGGCCGGTCTTCTGATTATCGAATACATCCTGATTATAGACGACTTGGAAGCGGGGTTTCGAGCTATTGCCGGTCGGATTAAAATCCAGTCCACCCGCACCTTTGGACGCCTCACCCACAACTGCATTAATCGTGAGTTCTTCCTTGGCAAAAAAACCGCCTCGCAACGAAAATAAGGATCCCACTCCGTAGAGTTCGGCGTTCTTATCCGTATAGAAAAATGCGTTCAAAGCATTCGTTGCCGACTCGAATTCATCCACGCGGTTAATCAGAATGGCTCCCTCCGAAATTAATACGAGTTCTTTTCCATCCAAAGAGTCAACGGAGGCATCCTGCAGAACCGTGGAATATCCGCTTTCCGGCTCGGCTCCCTTCATGCCAAGCGTAAATATTGTAGCGTCGAACTTGGCTTGGCCACGAATTAGCACATGTCCGGTAACAAGCATATTGGCCTTAATCGGCATCGCTGTATCGCCTAAATTGTCGATCGTTAGGTCCCCATCCACAATGAACCATTTGTTTCCTTTGTCCCCGTAGGAAATCGCCGTTAAATCGACGCCGTCCAATGTCAGATCCCCTTCGAAGATCGTCGATTGATTAGGCTGGGTCAACTGATGCACGTGTTGAAAGTATTGTTGCAGTTGCTCTTCGTAAACAGCCAGCTCTTCATAATACTTTTCCCATTTCTCCGGCTCAATTTCCTCCGGTTCTATCGGTTCGTCTGGTTTGATCGGCTTAGTGAGGAGTTCCTGATTCAGAGATACAAACGTTAACGGGTAGCGTTCGCATAAATGTTGGCCAAGTTCTCCGGCGTTAAGCTTGTTGGCTATCGTTTGCCGTTCCGCCGTGCTGCCTACTGCTTCGGTCACCTTATCTACAAACGATTCCCGCACATCGATGTCGACATATTCCTTGCGGTTTCGGATTTTGACTTTGTCCATCGGTATATCCAAGACCTTCTTTATAACTGCCGATATCTGCACGGGATCACCCGAGATATCCACCGATTGAGTTGCTGAACCATTCTCCGCGTATTTCCAATCAGACAGAGATTGAATGTGCGCTTCTCCGTTAAGTTTGGGAAATTGGCTGCGTCTCGTTTGATTTCCGTTATAAATATATTCGGCGGTATCACTAACGATCAGATTCCCCCCGGCATAGAGATTGCCGGTGATGGATGGTGCCCCGTTCAAGATAAGGTTTCCCTGGGTACCAATGGCGTATCGCAAAAAGTCGGGGTACGTGTCGATGATGACTTCCTGCTCCAGTTTACGAGCAACCCCGTTCACTTCAGCCTCCGCTCGAATCGTGATTAAGTACTCGGGATAGTCAGTGCCTACGCTTATCCGCTTAGCCGTAATGGACGTAATCTTGCCGTTAGCTCCCTCAAGCTCCGTATCGGTTTGGAAAATCTCCGGATTGATATTATTCAAGTAAGTTTCGATTTCATCGTTTAGCTTGTCCTGGCTGTTCTCCACCTTACCGCTTAAGTCCGCCGTAATGGTTGCGATGGCTCTTTCCAGCGCCTTTTCCGTCAAATGCAAGGCCTGCACATCATGCTCTCGGGTCTCGGTACGTTGGGCTCCGCCAAGCGCTGCTCCCAGTACAGCCGTCCCGAGAATCGTTAGGATCAGGATCAGGAAGAGCACCATCACCATGGCCGACCCGCGTTCGTCCCGCCTCATTGGTACTCCCTCCTAAAAGCCGAATTTACTTTCCATGCCTAACTCATAATCCCGGCCGTCATAGCTTCGGGACAATACGAACTTCACCTTCACCAAGCCGGTTTCGCATGGATTCAGCAGCCTACATTCGACATCAACGAACGAATCCTCCGGTTTAATCACAGCCTGAACGTCGGTTCGGGCATCCCCAGGAACCGGCGGTTCTTCTTCAGCAGTCGGAGGAGGCGGTGACTCCCCGCCGACGGCCATCTCGGTCGTTTCGCCGATGCGCAACGTCCCCGCCGACGTGATATCGATTCTCTTTTGTTCTCGCTTTCCGGCGTCTTCTATATCCCGTTCTAAAATAATCCCGCGCTTCCCCTCGCCCAATGGAGTAATCCGGTCGGGAGCAAACGTGTACAATTCGGTAATCACCGAGGAGACCAGCAGGTCACCCTCTTCGCGCAAATCATTTTCTATTCTGATCTTGTGGTAGCTACGGAACCCGAAGATCGCCACCGAAGTAATCATCCCAAGCACCACGGTCAGCAACGTAAGGGCCGTAAGCAGTTCGACCAGTGTGAATCCTCTGTCGGAGCGAAATGCATTAGCGAATTTTTTCATCGGTTATGTATCCTTCCACGACCGTTTGGTTTCGTTTCCCATCGCCTCCCGGCCCCTTCACTCTGACAGATACGGGAAGCAGATAAGGGTTATGATCGGGGTCCAAATCTTTCTGATAGGTTACCTCGACCGAATAACTTATGCCGTTAATGACCGGATTCAATACATCCTTCAGAACGGACGGGTCATAAACCAGGTTTCCGTAAGCATCGCAATTAACGATTTCCGCGTCTCCTCCGCGGGTACACTGATCTGAGGAGAGAGAAACGTTGGCATCCTTGCGAAAATACTTCTCCAGTCTTTCAAACTCCTGTTTTTCAAAGTAAAACAATGTATTCCTCGCCAAATGGATCATGACGGTTTTGTTTTGATTATGTTTAGTAGATGAGAGACCTTGAGTGAAGAAGGACGTTAGCACTAGAGAACAAATCGATAGGATCACAATCGCCGCCAGAACTTCCACTAGCGAGAATCCTTGTTCTTCTGTATGATATTGCCGCAAATTCAAAGCCTCCTCCTCCGGACCGCCCTTATTGCGGTTGTTATCCATCTTGTTTCATTATAGTTCTTTGTTCCTATGTCTTCAATGAAATACTTATAGATTTTTCCATCTTATATATCAAAAAAAACCACAAAAACAAGCCGCCAGAGCTTAAAGCCCTGGCGGCTTGTTTTACTGTATTATGCTTGCACAACATCCAAATCCACATTTCGCTTAAAAACGTCCGTGTCGTTCTCACCGAGCACCTTGCCGGTGATTACGCCGGCTGTGATTGAATCGTTGACGTTGAGTGCCGTACGGCCCATGTCAATCAATGGCTCAACGGAGATCAGCAAGCCTGCCAGGGCTACCGGCAGGTTCATCGTGGAGAGCACGATGAGCGAGGCGAAGGTTGCACCGCCGCCGACACCGGCGACACCGAAGGAACTGACCGTGACGACCAGGATCAGCGTCAGGATGAAATCCCAGCTGAGCGGATCGATTCCGACCGTAGGAGCGATCATGACGGCCAACATGGCCGGATAGATACCGGCGCAGCCGTTCTGACCGATCGTTGCTCCAAAAGAGGCCGACAGGTTGGCAATACCATCCGGTACGCCAAGACGCTTCGTCTGAGTTTCCACATTAAGCGGAATAGTCGCGGCACTGGAGCGCGAGGTAAAGGCGAATACCAGCGTAGGCAGCACTTTTCTCACGTACTGTACCGGATTGTATCCGAACAGCGCCAACAGAATGAGATGAATGATGAACATGACGATCAAGGCTACATAAGAAGCACCCACAAACTTGATCAGCTTCAGGATTTCCTCCGGGTTCGTGGTGGCGACCGTATTGGTGATCAGCGCCAGAATCCCGTAAGGCGTCAGCCTAAGCACCAGAGTGACGATTCGCATTACGACTGCATACACCGCATCTACCATTTTACGGAACGTGTCGGCTTGTTCCGGCTTCTTTTTATCCAGACCGAGAACAGCGATCCCGATAAATGCCGAGAAAATTACGACCGCAAGCGTCGAAGTACTGCGCGATCCCGTCATATCCGCAAATGGATTGGTCGGGATGAAATCCAGCACCTGCTGGGGAATCGACTTATCCGCCACATCTCCCACGCGTTCCTCGAGCTTCGCTCCGCGTGCTTGTTCCTGCTCCCCGGCTTCGATTTCGATCGCCTTCAGGTCAAAGCTCAAGCTGGTTACAATACTGACCGTTGCGGCAATCGCCGTCGTAATCAAAAGCACAGCAATGATGAGGCCGCTGATTTTACCGAGGTTTTGCTTGCCTTTCAACTTCATGATCGCCGAGATAATGGATACCATAATCAACGGCACGACGATCATTTGCAGCAGGCCGACATAGCCGCGTCCTACCAAGTTGAACCAATCCGTAGACTTGGCCAGCACTTCCGAGTCCGCCTGGAAGATTAACTGAAGGATAACCCCGAACACGAGACCCAGACCAAGACCGGTAAATACCCGCTTCGTAAAAGATATATGCTTCTTCTTCATCCAGAGAAGAACGCCAAGCAGCACGAGCATAACGGCCACGTTAATGATAATCCACAATGTTTCCATCGTTCAAATCCCCCTTTAGAATCAATAAAATAAATGCTTGCTAAGCGGCTTCCTCTTTTCTAAATCGTATCATATCATAATCACAAGTAAATTTATAGGATTAATTTATATTAATATTTCCTGTACATTATTACCCATAATTTAGGTACTAAAATACATGCCGGAAATTCTTTGGTATACTAACCAATACGGGAAGAATCTATCTATTTATTATAGAGAAAGAGGAGATAAAGTATGATCCAAGTGTATGGCGTCAAACTGGAGCATGAACCTGGCCCGGCGCTGGCACGCGTTCTCCTTGAGTCATTGCCGCCCCACAAACAGGAGAAAATCGAACGATTCTATCATCGTGCGGATGCGCTACGTTGCATGACGGCCGAAATCCTGTCCCGGTATATGATATGCCGGAGCCTTGCCATCAAAAACAGGGAAATTCAAATAAATTGCAACCGTTACGGTAAACCTCAGTTGGCCGGGGATATCGGCCGCTTCTATCATTTCAATCATTCCCACTCGGGACAATGGGTTGTCGGCGTTCTTTCCGACTCTCCTTGCGGCATCGATGTGGAAGAAATTCGCGAAGCCGATTTGGACATCGCGGAGCATTGCTTTGCAAAGCAGGAATTTCAAGATTTGCAGGCGATGCCAGTTGAGCTCAGAGAAGAGTACTTTTTCGATTTGTGGACGCTTAAAGAGAGTTTCGTTAAAGCGTGCGGTCTTGGTTTGTCGCTCCCGCTCGATTCCTTTGCGGTCCGAAAACGCTCCTCCGGCATCACACTACTGACGAAACATGAATTCCAAGACTTCCGCTTCAGACAGTATCCTATTGACCCCGCTTATAAGCTGTCCGTTTGTGCCGGCGTTAGCAAATTTCCGGAATACCTGGAGCTCATCGATCAGGAGCAGCTCTATATTCAGTTTATGAATTGTTTATAGCATGAATATAAATACCTGACTAAAGAAACAGACTACCTCGTGGCGTCATGCACACTGACGCCGAGGTAGTCTGTTTGATTCCGACCGCTTGTTTTTTCCGAATTATACTTCCACCGAGTGTCCGGCGACTACGGCGGAATGCTGATCCTTCACCTGACTATCCAGCCGGGCTTGCAATGTATCCCGGTCTTCGATAATGACATCGGGCACCGCGTCCTCCAAATCGTCCTCCATATAGCGTAACGGCTTGAAGTTATAACCGGCAATCGCCCAGGCCATAACAAGCACGCCGACGCAAATGATCAACAGTCCGATGCCCCGGCCCTGTCCCGTGCCGATGATCGGGCCCAGGGCATCCGCGAGCGCTCCCCCAGGGTTCATTGCTGCATTGAACACGGAATCGGCCAGCGTCCCCGCCATCAGATAGCCTACCGGCATGCTGGACATCGCAATCATCTGGTTCGTTGCCAGCACCCGGCCTTGCAGTTCCAGCCCTACTTTGGTCTGGATTAGCGACTGCCAGTGCGTATTCACCAACGTCACGGAGAACCAGATCCCGAATACCCCTGCAGCAGTGAGGATGACATGGGGACGGAGTCCGGCAATAATCATGAAGAGCCCCTCCAAGATGACGAAACCGACCATCCCCGTTGCCATTCGTTTGGTTCCCCCCCAGATACTCATTAACAGGCCGCCCGCCATCGCTCCGACGGCACCCAGCGTCGTCACCGCAGCAAGGTCCGGTGCCGAGCCGAAGGAGAGAACCAGGGGCTGGATCAATACGGTAGCCAAGCCGAACAAAATGTTGCCGATAAGGAAAAAGGCAATCATATACATCATACCCGGCCGCCGGATAATGAACTTCCAGCCCATCAACACTTCCTTCGCAAATGTCTCCTCCCTTTTTCTAAACAAAGTATTCGGAAATCTCACAATCGCAAGCGTCGCGATCGCCACAACAAAGCTCAGGAAGTCCAGAATAAAGATGTTGGCCATTCCGATTGTTGAATACAGGGCAACACCGACCAGTGGAGCGATCATTTCGCTGCTTGAGCTTGCGAGCTGTACGATGCCGTTCGCATGTCCCAGATACTGCTTCGGAATGATCTGCGCGATCGAAGCGACGAAGGCGGGCCGGTGAAAAGACCGGGCCACGGAACCGACCGCCGAGGTTACGTAAATATGCCAGACCTCGAGTGATCCTGTAGCCATCAGCACCGCCAGCACGGCGATGGGGACCGCCATCATGATGTCGCTGAACAGCATCACCATCCGCCGGTCGTAACGGTCGACGATCGCGCCGGCAATCGGCAGCACCAGGATACCGGGGATGAGCGAAGCGGAAGAGATGGCGGCAAAATCCCCCACGGCCCCGGTCTGGGCAAACACCCACACCCCGAGCGCAATGCCGGTGAGGCCGGAGCCCAGAACGGACAACAACTGCCCAAAGATGACCAGGAAAAACATGTACAGATTCGGCACGGCAGCCCTCTTGTTCGCAATCGCACGCTCCTTCCGTTGATTCCCCTCCGACCCGTCAGTTCCCAGAGCGTTAGAATCCGCATCATCCTTCATCAGCACGATATCGTGGATCCAACGGGTCACTTGATCCGCCTGATGCTTGATAAAATAATGACCGGATTTCGGGATCACGATCAAATCCACCCGGTCACTGAAGTATTCCCACTCTTTGTACCGCTCCTCATACAGCTCGGTGGCCCGGTCCTTTTCACCGATGACGCAGGTGACGGGACAACTGAGCTTCGGCCACCCTTTCTCCGCATATGCTCCCGTATAATAGTCTTCGCTTTCCCGGGCGTCATGCCGCAGACAGCGGATCATGAAGTCCCGCTCCTCCTGGTCCTCCACCTCTGTAAACCCGCCAAGCGCCTTGAGAAAGGCATGATACGACTTGTTGGACATGCTGCGGTCGGACGGGAAGAGCTTGGAATACCAATCGAAGAACCGACCGGGAATACGGGCGATCGGAAAGGTGCCTCCCAGAAATACCCGGAGCAGCGGGTACTGCTCCTCGTCTAGCTGCCGGGCGATTTCCATCGTCAGTGCGCCGCCGACGCAATGTCCATAAAGCACCACCGGACCTTTCACCGTATGCTTGATTTCCTCGATGCACTGCCGTGCTACCTCCCGGATGGGCAGCAACGATTCTTCCTTGCGGCTGTAGTCATGACCGGGCAAATCCAGCGCATAAAGGTCCATGTTCTCCGGCATTTGGGCGGCCAGCGGCTGATACGTTATTGCGCTGCCGCCTGCATAAGGAACGCACACGAGCGAGAAGTCGGTCCGCACGACTGGAGCATGGCGCGTCAGCTTATGCAGCAACCGGTGTTCCGAAGGCTTCCCCCGATCGATATATTCCGCAAGGGTCCGGACCGTCGGATGCTTGAAGAAATCCATGATACCGATCCAGTCAGCTAACCGTCTGACCGCCTTCAGCGCCTTAAACGATTCGCCCCCCAACTCGAAAAAACCGTCGTCAATCCCGAATGTCTCCAATCCCAGAATGTCTTTCCACACCTCATACACGGCCTTTTCGGTGGCCGTACGCGGAGCTTGACCGCCGACTTCCTCTCCCGTGTGAATCGGAAGTTCCATAGCTTCCAACTGCCGGACATCCACTTTGCCGTTCGGATTTAGCGGTAGATGCGTCAGTTCCACCATATGTGCCGGCATCATATATTCCGGCAATTTGTCTTTAAGCTGTCTCTTCAGTTCGGCTAACGGTCGTTCTATCGCCAAACTCTGCTTGAACACCAGATAAGCGGTGATTTTCTTCGACCCGTCGGTAGTCTTCTTAAGCATCACGACGGCATCATTTATTTGAGGGAAGGAAGTCAGTACCGCTTCGATTTCCCCCAGTTCAATCCGGTAACCGCGAATTTTGATCTGACGGTCCATCCGGCCTATAATTTCCACGGCGCCACTAGGCAAATATCGCACCCTATCACCGGTCCGGTACAGCTTCTCCACCCGATTCACCGGACTATCCTTCGCGCCAAAAGAATGAAGAATAAACCGCTCCTCCGTCAATCCGGGATTACTGATATAACCCCGGGCTACCCCTGCGCCGCCGATGTACAACTCCCCGGGTATCCCTATGGGAACCGGGTTAAGATGGGAATCCAGCACGTAACTCCGCACATTGCCGAACGGATAACCGATTGGCACGGCACTTAGCGGATTGTCCGGGATTTCGCCGGGAATCCGGAAGGCAAACGCCGATACGGTCGTTTCGGTCGGTCCGTAGTGGTTCTCCAGCCTGACGTCCGGACGCAGCGATCTAATTTTGCGGACGGTTTCCCAACTCAGCGCCTCACCGGCCAAGATCAGCACTCGCCGGGGAATCACGGATTCCGGCCGGGCCGCTTCCAGCAGTACCTCGAAATGGCTTGGCACCACCTTCATCACGTCGATCTCGTGGGTCTCGAAATAACCCGCAACCCCGTCGGGATCACAAGACAATTCGTAAGATAAAACGTGCAGGGTTCCACCGGTGCATAAAGCCCCAAAAACGTTAGTCGTTCCAAGGTCCGCCGCAAAGGTAGAAGCCATGGCAAAGTTTAAGCGTCCGCCAACTTCGTTTCCATCGTTCAGCTCGTTCAATTCGTTCAATTTACTCGATCCATTCAATTCCAACCGACAGGCCAGTCCCTGAATATAGTTGTGGAACTGTGACAGTCCTACCGCTACCCCTTTTGGGGCCCCCGTCGTTCCCGAGGTGAATATGACATACATCAGATTTCCCGCATCCGTAACCAAATCCGGGTTATCCCCGCTGAACCTCTTCAGCAGGCGGTCCGCTTCCGGACTATCCGCTTCGAACACGGCGATGCCGGTATCCGCCATACTCCAATCCTCCGCCACCTTGCTCTGCGTCAACAGCATCCTTATCCCCGACTGCTCGGCCATATAAGCGAGTCTGTCTTTAGGATAAGAAGGGTCAAGGGGGACATAGGCTCCTCCAGATTTCAAAACGGCGAGCATAGCAACGACGAAATCAGCGCACCTCTCCATATAGATTCCGACCGTTTGTTCCGGTCCGATTCCCATGGACCGCATGTAATGGGCCAAACGGTTGGCGCGGCGATTCATGTCTCCATACGTCAGGACCTTGCCCTCGAAGACAAGGGCAGGAGACTCGTTCCATACAACGGCTTGCTCCTCTATTTGCCGGACTACATGGAAATCGGGTTCAGCGTCATAAATAACCGTCTCACCGCTCCACTCCTCCGTCAATTGCCGCCTTTCTGTCTCGGATAGCAGGTTCATACCCGCAACGGGCTGATCCGGATGCTCGCAGGCATCGACGAGCAGGTTAGCGTAATGTTCCAGCATCCTTACCGCCGTAGATTCATGAAACAGATCGGTACTGTATTCCACCTGGAGATGATGCGCATTGGCGGAAAAGGTCATATCAAACTTGGAGCTTTGTGTCGGAATCGAGTTGCTGAATTCCAGCGGAAACTCCGTAGCCTCCTCTCCCCAGCCTACATGCATGTTCTGCAATACAAACATGACTTGAAACAGGGGACTGCGGCTTAAATCCCTTTCGATGGTCAGGAGCTCGATCAGCTTGTCCAGAGGGAAATCCTGATGTTCCTGCGCCTCGAGGGCAACGCGCTTCACTTGCCGGACCGTTTCGCGGAAGGTGCCCCGCTCATCAAGCCGAATTCGGATCGGGAGCGTATTTACGAAAAAACCGATGTTCGGTTCCACTTGCTCCATGCTCCGGTTGGCGGCAGGCGAACCGATAATGAGATCGGTCTGCCCGCTGTACCTGTACAGCAGCACGGCATAAGCCGCCAGCATCAGCATGTACATCGTAATGTCTTCTTCCTTGCACCATGTCTGGAGCCGGTTATAAAAGTCTTGCGGATGAGGCCTGATATAATGAGCGCCCTGCGACGTCTTCACCGGCGGCCGCGGAAAATCGACAGGCAGATCCAGGACCGGCAATTCCCCTTCAAATTGACTGAGCCAATATTCCCTGTGCTCATCCAAGCCCCCGTCCGCCCAAAGCTTCCGCTGCCAAACGGCGTAATCCGCATATTGAACGCCGAGGGGCCGAAGTTCCGTTGGCTCGTTACGACCGAAAGCCATATAAGTCTTTTGAATTTCGTTCATGATAATTCCGAGCGACCAGCCGTCACAGGCGATATGATGAATATTCAACAGCAGATAATACTCGGCATCGCCAAGTTTATACACATAGGCGCGCACCGGAAGCTCGCTTTCAAGCGTGAACGGAATGCTTGAATTCCGCTTCACCTGCGCTTTCAAATAAACCATCCGCTCTGCTTCAGGCATTCCGCTCAGATTGCAAAACGGCACGTCCAGCCACGAAAAGGGGGAAACCACTTGAACCGTCTCTTCTCCTACGACTTTGTAGGTGGTACGTAGAATCTCATGGCGTTCGATCAGCGCATTCACGGCCCGTTCCAGCCGGGGAACGTCAAGTTCCGCCGGGATTTTGAACAGGCATGGGATATTGTAAGCCGGACTTTCCGGCTCCCACCGGTACATGAACCAGAGCCTTTCCTGGGAAAAAGAGAGCGGAAACTCCTGCGCGCCCGCACCTCTCTCAAGCGGCTCGATTACCCTGTCCTGTCGCGGCAGTCCGGACGCCTTCTCTTTGATTTTTTTGAGCAGCGCCTCCCGCTTTTCCGGCGTCAGCATGCCGACCCGATCCAAAAGTTCGCTCAATGCCGTCACCTTCTCTCTTGGAGGATCGCCAGCAGCCGCTCCCGCCTCTCGGATGGAAGAGCCTGAATCCGGTCGAGCAAGCCTTGCTTATCCCGATCCATAGCACGGTGCTCGGGATGAACGTTCTCCCCGACCACTCGCTGCAAATAGGTCTCGAACGGACCGATACCCAGTGAAGCGTGAAACTCCTTAGCTTTTTCATAAGAGATTTTTGACAAAGATTCATAATGTTCGCGATCGGAAACCAAGCGGTCCAAGGACTCGATCCATGGTTCCAGTTCTTGCTCGGGAATAACCGGGATCGGTACGCTGCTCGCCAGCACCTCTTGCTTGACGTACTTCCGGATGGGCGTAACCGGTAAAATATAATCCAAGTGCTGCTTGGCTTCGGGCAACCCTCCTACATGACTCGCCAAGACGGGAATCCCGCGCAGCATAGCTTCGACCACGACCTGTCCGAACGACTCCCCCCATAACGACGGCATCAGGAAAACCTTGGTCTGTTTGTAGATATCGTTAATATTCTCGGCCGGTTTTAAGATTGTAATATTAGGAACCTGCTTCATTTCTTCAAGTTCCTCCTCCCGCGTCGCCCAGGTCGGTACCGCCGCAAAGTGAAGATGAGGCATCCGGCGCGCCAATCCGATAAAGATCGAGAAGCCCTTGATGGCCGATGGATTGATTACCGTGATGTATTTATTGTCGTAATCCGCCAAATACGGGAAGGGGCCCGGACCGTATGACGGGAAATAGATGACTTCGGAGGCTACACCCGCATAATCGGCAAAATAACTTTTCAGGTAGCCGCTGACAGAAATGACGCCTTCGAATTTTTTGTACAACTCGATTTTAGTAAGGTCCTCCTGAAAGCTCTCCGGACCGAAGGGCAGGGTAGCCTGACTATGCGCCAGATACACGGAGCACGCCCCTGTTTCAAGCACCGCCTCCAACAACAAGTTCGTATTGTCTTCCGAAACAATCGTAATGTCAGGCGCAAATTCGTCAATGATACTCTTAATGAAAGGAAACACCTGGAACTTAGCTCTGACCGTGTAGGATATAACGCCATTCTTCCGGATCACCAGCCGCTCATCCGGCCGGTCTTCCAGCACCTCAAACGCGTTTATATTTCTCTGTTCGACCAAATAATCCGCAAACCCGACGATGCCAACAGCCGGAGAAATGACCCGGCACTCATGACCCCTGGTCGCCAGGCCTTCCATCAAGATGCGGTTCGCCTTGTGCGCGCCGCCGTATGGATACAAATACTCCAGGGACTGAACCAGCAATATTCTCATTGTCTCCTCCCCCTTAGACCTGGTTTTCCAGTTCGGCAAGAAGCCGTTCAAGCTCCGCTGGATCAAGCTGCTCCAACTGATATTGTTCCAACGTGGCTGCCATTTGTTCAATAGTCGGCTTGGAACCGAAAATGATATGCAACGGAACGTCCATGCCAAGCATTCCGCGAATCCGCGACACGATTTGGGTCGCCATTAATGATTGACCTCCCAGCTCAAAGAAGTTGTCGTTCACGCCCACTGTCTCAAGCTTTAGCACCTCTCCCCAGATGGCAGCAAGCTCCCTTTCCATATAGGTGGAAGGCGAGATATAGGGGTTGTCCAGATCGGGTCGGCCATTTTCCATCGAAGGAAGCCGGTGCCGATCGATTTTGCCGCTGGTCAGCACCGGGAATTGATTGACATAAAGATAACGGGTCGGAATCATATAGCTTGGAAATTTCGCAAGGAGGTAACTGCGGAGCGTCCCGATGCTCACCTTACCGCTTTCGTTCGGCTTCAAGTAGGCGCCGACAAAGTTCTTTTCCGGATTATAAACCACTACGGCTTCTTCGATGTCAGGGTGCTCCTTCAGGGCATGTTCCAGCTCCTCAAGCTCGACGCGGATACCGGATACCTTCACCTGATGGTCGGTCCGTCCCGCCCATTCCATGACGCCATCCGACTTTAACAAGCATAAATCGCCGGTTCGGTACAACCGTTTATTGAATCCGTCGGGAAACGGGTTGGCCGGAAAATGTCTTTCCGTCAGCTCGGTCTCCCCCAAATAGCCGCGGGCTAGTCCAATGCCCGAAATAAATAATTCCCCGATTTCGCCCGGCTTTACGGGTTCCATGCGGCTGTTGAGCAAGTATACCGCCGTATCGGCCAATGGAGCTCCTAGCGGGATGGCTTCATCGCCAGGCCGGCAGAGATGCATCGTAGCGCAGACCGTGCTTTCGGTTGGACCGTAGGCGTTAAGAAAACGGACTCTCGGCGCCCAGTATTGAATCAGTTTTCTAGTGCAAGCCTCTCCCGCCGTAATGAGCGTCTTCAGACAAGGGAGTTCTACCTGAGGCAAGCCGTTCAAGATGGTCGGCACCAAGGTTACCACCGTAATCTTTCCGTCTCTCAGCATCCGATGCAGTTCATGCCCGGCATAAGGTCCTTCACCGGCCGGCAGCACGAGCGTAGCCCCTGCGACCAGTGTCGTGAAAATTTCCGAAACGGAAGCGTCAAAAGAAATGGACGCATACTGAAGTACCCTGTCATGCTCGCTCAATCGGAATTGTCCGATTTGTTCCCGCACGAGATTGGGAATGCCCCGATGCTCGATCATGACTCCTTTTGGCTGTCCGGTCGAGCCCGATGTGAAGATCATATAAGCTAGATGAGACGGATCACTGCTAACCCCAAGGTTGTCCCCCGGCTCGACGTTGATAATTCCCTGCTCACGATCGATTGCGATCCAATCGGCATCCGCCCCGGAAATCGCCCGGACCGTGTGAATCTTCAGCTCCAAGGAAGAGTGCGTAAGAATGAGCTTCAATCCGGCTTGTCCCGCTATATAGGCCACCCGTTCCTCCGGAAAAGCGGTCGAGATCGGTACGTAGGCGGCTCCGGCTTTCAATACGGCGAGAAGCGATATGATCATTTCGGGAGAGCGCTCCTGAAAAATGCCGATGGACGTTTCCGGCCCGATGCCTTGCTTTTTCAAATAATGCGCCAGTCGATTTGCCCGTTCGTTTACTTCACCATAAGTCAAACAGTCTTCTCCGTATTCCAGGCAAGGATGCTCTGGCTGCCTAAGGACAGTCCCCTCAAACAATTCATAAACCGACAAAAATGGATGGTCCATGCTCGTCCCCCTTTGCATTAGTTAAATGGGTGTCCGATGGTTTTCGGCCTTCGGTACGTTCCTTTTTTACTTTTATGCAAACGTTAGCGCTAGTGACAATATTTTACCAATTCCAGTTAAATTTCAGTTAAAGTCGCTAAAAAAAGATAGGGGAATCTTGTTTCTCTGATTGTTCTTGGATTTATAGCGCCGACTTGCCGTCAAATTTGTAACCGGCTCCTCGGATCGTGCGAATATAAAACGGGTTATTGGGGTTCGGCTCGATTTTTTGCCGTAAGTTATATATGTGGACCATGACTGTCCGGAGGTCACTGAGCTTGTTGTCGCTCCAAATCAGATCATATAATGCTTCAATGTGATAAATGCGATTGGGGTGTTTGGCGAGGACCGCGAGCAGTTGAAATTCCTTGGCGGACAATGAGGCCTCTCGCCCATGGGAAGTAACCGATTGGGTGGAGAGATCGATTTGCAGTCCCGGAAAGTGAAGTAAATGACGCCGATTGGCTGGAAAAGCACCTTGGTACCTGCGAATGATGGCCTTAATCTGCGCAAGCAAAATTTCAAGATTCAAAGGGCTGGAGATATAATCATCCCCTCCAGCACTTAGCCCTAAAATAGTCTGCTCAGCGTCGTTATCGGCACAGATCAATAGAATTGGGCAGTCGCTGAATTTGCGGATTTCAGTACATACCTCAATACCTGCCTGGGGGGAAGACTCCATATCGACCAAAATAACGTCAGGAGTATGAGTGCGGATCAAACTTACGGTTGATTGCATCCTTATCGATGTGCCAATCACTTCATAACCGTTCTCCGACAAAAAGTGGAGCAGAAGATGACGATAGCTGTCATTATCGCCAACGATAACTATTTTTTCTCGACTCAAACTTTCATCCCTCCTTTTTTATGCAAGCGTTACCACCTACCTATATCATTTACAAAATCATTATCTACGTCAATCAATTTCTTGGGACAATATGTAAAAATAGGTCTGAGGTTCTATATGAGGTGCTAAATTACCGCATAATATGGTCTTTGCCTTGGGAGTAATAAGCATTTATCTCAAAATCCGTAATCAAAATCAATAATTTATAGAAGATAATCAGATAAAACGATAATAAACCGCGGAAAAATGGTCATATAACCTTAAAAACCAGAAAATATCCACGAATATAACTAAAAACGACTAATTTCCATTGCGCAAACGTTTTAACAAAGTTAGAAACTCAGGTATGATGAGAAGAACAGAAACTCACGTATTTGGAGGGGGTTCAGAGAAATGAACATGAAAAGGAATTTGCTGCAACGTTCCGCCAAGTGGCTTGGAAGCGCTGCCTTATTGGCGTCGCTTATGGCCGGCTGTACTTCGGGAACCGGCAACAATGCCGCTGATACGGCTGCTTTGCCAAACCGTGGAGCTAAAGAGGCTAATACAGGGAATGGAACTGCGGAGACAAGTAACCATTCCGACACCGTCAAGTCCAAGGCCTTGGATATGCAGCCGTCGACCGTTTACTACGAAGTATTTGTCCGTTCTTTTTATGATTCTGACGGGGACGGCATTGGGGATTTCAAGGGGCTTACCCAAAAGCTCGATTACCTGAATGACGGGAATCCCGACACGGACGACGATCTCGGGGTCGGGGGAATCTGGCTGATGCCGATTAACCCCTCGCCCACTTATCACGGCTACGACGTAACCGACTACCGGGCCATTAATCCGGACTATGGCACCCTGGAGGATTTTAGGACCTTTCTGGACGAAGCCCACAAGCGCGGCATCAAGGTCGTCATGGACCTCGTTGTCAACCATACCAGCAGGGAACACCCTTGGTTCCTCGACGCAGCCAAAAATGAAGACAGTCCTTACCGGGACTGGTACATTTGGGCCGAAGACCGGAATATGAAGACGGGGGGTACAAGCGCAGCCGGCAGCGGAAATCCGTGGCACTCCGCCGGGGGCAGCCATTACATGGGCATCTTCTGGGAAGGCATGCCGGACCTGGACTTGGACAATCCGGAGGTTCGCCAAGAAATGAAGGATACCGGCCTTTTTTGGCTGGAGCAAGGACTTGACGGCTTCCGGCTCGATGCGGCAAAGCATATTTACGAGAATCTTCTGACCGACAAGGGACAGGAAACGACGGATAAAAACGTGGAATGGTGGCAAGAGTTCCGCAGCAGCCTTTTGGAAAAGTACCCTGAGACTTATCTCGTGGGAGAAATCTGGGATCCCTCTGCCGCTTTGATTTCCAACTATCTGGACAACGCCCTTGATTCCGGATTTAACTTCGGCCTGTCGGAAACGATCATCCAAGCAACCAAAAAGGAAAAGGATAACAATATCGGTTTCACCCTGGAACGTACCTACGGACTGTACAGCGAGAAATCAGGCGGACAGTTTGTGGATGCCACATTCCTGACCAACCATGATATCAACCGGGTCATGACCCAGCTCGACGGCGACATCGCTCACGCCAAAATGGCGGCCGGAATACTCCTAACCCTGCCGGGTAACCCGTTCCTTTATTACGGCGAGGAAGTCGGCATGCTCGGAGCCAAACCGGATGAACTCATCCGCGAACCGATGCAGTGGCATGCAGGGGGCAAAGGAGAAGGGCAAACCACCTGGGAGGACGTAGACTTCAATACCGGAGAAAAAGGCTCCAGCGTTGAAGAGCAACTCTCCGATCCGGATTCACTCTTGTCCCATTACCGCAAACTGATCAGACTCAGAAACAGTGTTCCTGCTTTAAAAGACGGCGCAATCTTCGATTATGCCTCAGGCAATGACGGTGTTGCGGCCTGGCTGCGGCTCACTGATCAACAGGCAGTGCTGGTAGCCCATAATCTGACCGGAAGCGAACAAAGTATCGATCTCTCCGAAGCCATCAAAGACTATAGCTTCAAAGCCATTCTTAAAGCGACAAGCGAAGGAGCAACGTTGGAAGGCAGCAAGCTGACGATTCCGGGATATACCACCTTGATCATCGAATAATAAAAAATATGGCCTGCGAATGCCAAGTCCCTTCTCGGGTTCCGGCACTCGCAGGCCACTTTATTTTTCCTTTTTCACTTTCCAGTCAACCGGTAAACCCGTGCTTCATAAGGATGCAAATTAAGTGTCGAAATACTTTGCTGCGGATCCGCCTCAACATTGCAGAGCAGCAATTCCGAAGAAGCGTAGCTGACGTCTTGAGGAAGGATAAACTCGGTTTCCCGGGCACAAAGATTGGCAATGACCAGTAGCTTATCATCATTAAACGTCCGAGTATAAGCGTAGATATTCGGGTCCTTCGGCAGGATCAGGTCATACGTTCCGTAAATGGCAGCCGGGTGTTCTTTTCGCAAAGTAATCAGCCTTTTGTAATAATGATATATCGAATCCGGGTCCTGCATCGACTTCTGGACATTAATGTCCTTGTAATTCGGATTTACGCCGAACCAAGGCGTACCTGTTGTAAATCCTCCGTTCACCGAATCATTCCACGGTATCGGCGTTCTGGAATTGTCCCGTCCGTTCCTCCAGATCACAGGCATGATTTCATCATGGCTTTTTCCATTCGACTTTTCAATATTATACCAATTTCTCATCGATACATCGTTATAGTCATCAATGGATGGGAACTGTACATTGGTCATCCCGATTTCCTGACCCTGATAAATGAACGGAGTTCCCTGCATCAGAAAATACATCGTTGCCAGCGCTTTGGCCGACTCTCCCCAGTACACCCCGTCATCGCCCCAAGTGGACACGGAGCGGGGCTGGTCATGGTTCTCCAAGAACAGCGCGTTCCAGCCTTTACCCTCCAGCCCTTTCTGCCATCCGGACAAAATCTCTTTTAGGCGGAGTAGATCAAGGCCGTTATCCAGGCTCTTCTGCCACAATCCCATATGCTCGAACTGAAAGATCATATCGAACTTCCCGTCTTCTTCGCCTACCCAGAGATCCGCCTCGGACACGCTGACCCCGCTGGCTTCGCCGACCGTCATAATATCGTATCTGTCGAACGTCTCCCGCTTAAGCTCTGACAGCAGTTCATGAATGCCTTCCCGGTTCATATGCCCAGCTACCGACGGCAGATACCGCAGGTTGTTCGGGTTAGGCATATCCGGGAATCCCGTCGTCTTCTTGATATGGGAAATCGCGTCCACCCGAAAGCCGTCGATGCCCTTATCCAGCCACCAGTTGATCATATCGTAAATCTGTCTGCGCATATGGGAATTTTCCCAATTCAAGTCCGGCTGTCTCCGCGAAAAGACATGCATGAAATACTGGCCGGTGCCCTCGTCGTATTCCCAAATTGAGCCGCCGAACAGGCTGGCCCAATTGTTCGGCTCGATCCCGTCCCTGGGATCGGACCAAATATAATAATCCCGTTTTGGATTGTCCAGCGATGATTTGGACTCAATGAACCAAGGATGCTCATCCGATGTGTGGTTGATTACCAAATCCATGATCAGCTTCATGCCCCGCCGATGCACTTCATGCAGCAGTTCGTCAAAGTCGGCCATCGTTCCGAACTCGGCCATAATATCCTCATAATCGGAGA
Organism: Paenibacillaceae bacterium UBA6304; assembly: GCA_002439285.1. Classification (GTDB taxonomy): domain Bacteria; phylum Bacillota; class Bacilli; order Paenibacillales; family Paenibacillaceae; genus Fontibacillus. The sequence goes on along the minus strand of DJTQ01000283.1, from coordinate 7,347 downwards.
CGTCATATCCGTTATCGTCATTCGGGGATTTATAGATCGGACAAATCCAGATCACATCGATGCCGAGCTCCTCCAAATAATCCAGCTTGGAAATGACACCTTGTAAATCTCCAATGCCGTCCCCGTTGCTGTCCATAAAGCTCCGCGGATAAATTTGATAGGCCACGGCCTCTTTCCACCAAGTTTTGTTCATGTCGAATCTCCATTTCATGAATTGTGCCGCTTCCGCTTGCAACGTTTCCGGAAACGTTATCGGAAAGCTGCGAAGCATCCTGCTTGGGCAAGTTGTTTCTGCTTGCTTGATTATATAATGATTGGCATGCACGGTCTACTCTCTGTGGCAATTTCCCCAAAACAAAAAATAGGGGCGGCCTCCCAGGCAAATTCGCCCGGAAGAACAGCCCCTTCGCACGCATATTCTTTTACGTTATGGCTGCATTTCAGCTGCCTCTATCTGGAATACGCTTAACGACTTTTTCAACGATTCAGACAGCTCTTCCAAACGATTCGACAACCGCACCAATTCTTCACTTACCTTATACTGCTCAACCGACATGGAGGCCACTTCCTCCGTGGAAGCGTTGGTTTGTTGAACGACCGAGCTTACGCTCGTGATGAAATCCCTAAGCGAGCTTTGGGATACGATCAATTCTTTTACGGAAGCGGAGGAAGCCTGAATCTCCCCGATAAATCCCTCCATCTCCCGGCTCACGTTCTGAAAAATCGAGGAGGCTTCTCTAACGGAGGCAAGCTGCTCGTCGAACATCGGCGTCACGCTCGACAACACGTTGACCGTGTCCTCGATGGCCTCCTGAATTTCCTCTGTCATGGCCGATACGTTCTGGATTGAATCGTTCGATTGGGCCGATAATTTGCGAATCTCCTCCGCGATCACCATGAAGCCCTTGCCTGCGGAACCCGCGCGGGACGCTTCAATTGAAGCATTCAGCGACAGAATATTCGTCTGCTTCGTCATTTCGATCATCGGCGCCAAAATGCTGCGGATCGAGTAAGTGCTTCTGCTCAGCTTGCCCGAGTTCTCTTCGATCACGGTGGTCATACGGGACACTGCTTCGGTCTTGCCCACCAGTTGCTCCATATAGTCCCGGCCCTGACGGCTGACTTCGATTACACGACCTGCCGATTCATCCATGGCCTCATTCACATCGACCATCCGGTTCATCTGGATACCGATTTCCTCAACCAATTCCGTGCCCTTATCCGCCTCTTCGGCCAAACTTGATGCGCCTTGGGCAATTTCGCCCGTAGCAGCCGCAACTTCACCGGCGGTCACAGAGGTGTCCCGCGAGGCCTTGGTCAGATTTTCTGCCGTTCTCAGAAGTTCTAAAGTAGATCCATTCGTCCGGTCTACCAGCAACGAGATCTGTCCTAACATATTATTGAAGCTTTGTCCAAGTCGCCCGATTTCGTCCTTGCCTTTAAAATTTGTCCGAACCTTCAAGTTCCCCCGTTCTCCCTCTTCCATCAAACGAGACAGTTTTTGCAGCGGCTTGCCGACCATTCTGAACAAATAATAGCCGATGGCCGAGGCGACGAGAATTGCTAGAATCAGAACGAACAAAGTGACATAAATCAGCTTGTCAGCCGCGCTTAGGAAGTCGCTTTCCGGGGCATACCCGATCAGCCGCCAATTTACGGTTTGCAGTTGTCTGAAGACAACAAGCTGTTTCACTCCCTTTTCATCATTCGCATCAAAGGAAGTCTTACCGCTTGTCACTTGCTCCTCATCCAAGCCGATAAAGGACTTCGTTTCAATCAGGCTGGGTTCTGAAGCATGTACAATCGTGTTATCTGCCGTAATAACGCGCACTTCGCCGGATTTCCCGATTTTTAAGTTTGAAAGCATATTTACCAAAGCCTTGTCCTTGATCTCTATAAGCAAAATATACTCCGCTTCCGGACGCTTCAAATTTTGCAGCACTCGGCCCATCGTAATCGTCGGTTCATTAAAGCTTTCAAAAAAGCCCTTTTGCAAGCCGGGAATCCACACCGGTTTCCCTGCTCCATCAATCATGCTTTGGATTCTGGCCTTCACATTCTCATTGTCCTGCTGGGCTCCGCTCGCCCCGGACGATGCATAGATACTGGAGAGGTCTTTACTTACCAGCCGAATCCCCAGTAAACGGTCGTCCGCACCTTTCATGGCGTCCAGCTTGTTCTTGATTCTTGTCTCCGCATCGGTCTTCTTAACAATCCCGATATCCGGCGTGGTCACCGTTTCCAGATCTACTTTCAAAGTTTGATCAACCGCCATTTGGCGAGAGATCGATTCGTATTCCGCAAAGAGAAAATCCAGCTTGTCCGCCGCTTGTTCAATGGCTTGCGAAGAGGCTGTACCGACCTGTCCCCGGATAATTTCCTTGGACATCATGTAAGAACTTATTCCGAGAATTGCTGACATAAGTACAACGGTAACGAACAAAATCATAAACAACTTCATACCAACCGACTTAAACTGAATCAGACCTCTAAGCTTCACTTCTGTCTCCCCCTTTGACGGACAAACCTATGTATTGAAAAATAAGGGTATAGATTCTCAGATGACTTAGTTTCTGAGGCTATACCCTTGGCTGACTACTTATTACCCTTTGCTCGCTCCGGACGTTAATCCTTCAACAAGCAAACGCTGCATGAACATAAAGAGAATTGTAATTGGCACGGCAATCAGGACGGCACCCGCCGCGAACACGGTAAAGTTAGAGTTCTGCTGCGACGCAACCATATCCCACATTCCGACTGCAATCGTCCATTTTTCCTTAGAGCGAAGTATGAGTCTCGCAAAGATAAAATCAACCCATGGTCCGGTAAACTGGAGCAATGCCATGTAAGTCAAAATGGGTCTCGACAGCGGCAAGATAATGGATGTGAAGATCCGGAAATTGCTCGCTCCGTCGATCCGCGCCGCTTCATCCAGCGACCTTGGAATCGTATCGAAGAAACCTTTGGCTATAAGCGTTAAACCCAGCGGAGCACCTGCTGCGTACACCATGATTAAGGCGATATGTTTATCCAGAAGGTTTATTTCCTTCAGCAACAGGAAGATGGCAATCATGCTCATGAAGCCCGGGAACATCCCGAGAACCAACAAAACGGAAAGGGCGTTTTGGCGGCCGCGGAACCGGAAACGGGACAACGCGTAGCTGGTGAGCATAGTCAGAAGTACGCCAAGCAGCATGGAAAATATCGCTACCTTGAGCGTATTCATATACCATTGCGGGAACATGATAACTCTGGAATTAAACAATTCGCCGTAGTGCTTCAATGTAAACGACTCAGGAATCAAGGACTTGCTGTACAGGGACTTGCCCGGACGGAATGAACCGAGTACGATCCACAACGCAGGATAGATCGCACAAATCGCCAAAATAATCAACGTAATATAACTTGCGGTCAAACGTAAAATATTTTTACCTTTGCGTTTGCTCATTGGATCATATCCTCCTCTTTAAAGGACTTCGTTCTGCGGTAGTTGTAGATGGAGAACGAGGCGATGATCACGAAAATGATAATGCCGACCGCGGAAGCCATGTTGTATTTGTTTTGGCTCAGTGTCAATTTGTATAGCCAGGTTACGAGCAAGTCCGTAGCACCTGCATATTGATAATCCCCTTTAACCGGATCTCCGCCCGTTAACAGGAAGATCATGTTAAAGTTATTGATGTTACCCGCGAACTGGGTAATCAACGTAGGAGCTGTGGTAAACAGGATCATTGGCAAGGTAACAATTTTGAACTTTTGATACCCGCTGGCCCCGTCTACTTCAGCCGCTTCATACATGTCTCTAGGGATCGTAGTTAATACCCCCATGATCAAGAGCATGGATACCGGGATACCAACCCACATATTGACCAGAATAACGGTAGCTTTGGCCCAGATCTCATGCGTCATCCAAGGAACGCGTCCGAGACCAAAATATTCAAGGTACTGGTTGATCGGCCCAAACTCACCGTTAAACATATTTCTCATCACAAGCAGCGAAATGAGCTGCGGAATTGCGTAAGGAAGAATCAGGATCGTTCTCCAAACACCCTTAAAGCGGATCCCCTTCTGGTTGATAAGCAAAGCTACCAACATACCGCCAAAATAGGTGGTAACAGTAGACAATATGGCCCAGATGATCGTCCAGGTCAAAACACCGTAGAAGGTACGACTCCAGCTTTTAAGAGCGAGCAGATTTTTGAACGTGTCAAAACCAACCCAATCGACCAACATCGCCGGCGGAATATGCTTCGGTGCCGAATAGTTGGTAAATGCGATCATCACCATAAAGATGATCGGCAATACGGTAAAGAACAGTATACCCAACGTAGGAATACTCAAAAGTGCCACCGGGAACTTGTAATCGAGGACATAACGAATCGTTTGCATGAAAGTATTTGCTTGCTTACCGCTCTCGCGCTCTGCGGCTACGGACCGTGCATCCCGAATATTCTGAACATAAACGAAAATAAATATGATCAGAAAGACCAGAGTAATCAAGCTTTGGACCATAATAAAGATGGAGTGGTCCCCTTCCATCCATTTTCCTTTTACTAAGGTTCTGGGAACATCACCTAACGTAAAGATCCCCCATAATGCTTTGCCTAAATTCCCGATTAAATAATAGATTCCAAACGCTTCAAAAAGTAAAAAGAGCAGTCCCTTGATGTATTGCTTGTTATATATCTGTCCAAGGCCCATACTCAGTATCGACAGTATCGTTGCATTGTTCCGATGTCGGTCCATTTCCATTCCTTCTCCTCTCCCCTGGGAAATCAAGGAATTACCCGCCGCTGTAAGCGGCGGGTGAAAACAATTCCACTTGGGTGACGGGAACTACTCCGCTGCAACCCCGTTGTTCAAATCCGTAATTTGTTTGATCGCTTTTTCCATTGCGGTTTTAGGATCCGCGTTGTTGTTCCAAATTTCCGGCAAGGCTGCGTTTACAGGAGACCAGACATTGGACATTTCAGGAATCGAAGGCATTGGCTGCGAGTTTTTGGCTTGCTCGGCAAAGCCCGAGATGTAAGGATCGTTCTTGATTTGATCAGCTTCCAAGGCCTCCAGGTTAGTAGGAATGGAACCGATTTTTTCATTCAACAGCAACTGCGATTCTTTGCTGGATGCAAATTGTGCATACAATTTAGCGGCATTTGGATATTTCGAGAACGAGCTGACTACATAAATCTTCATACCGGAGAAAGTAATTGCCGTTTTACCTGCAACCGTAGGAACCGGAGCTACGCCCAGGTTATCGCCCAAAGCTTCTTTGTAGCCGGCCAATTCCCAAGGACCGTTGATATCCATAGCCACATCGCCGGAGTTGAACAGACCGCGTTTGATGTCCGGGTTGATGTCACCGCTATTGATTGGAAGAATTTCTTTTAGGCTTTGAAATACTTTCAAACCTTCGATAGCACCGTCATTGGCAAGACCGATATCATCTTTGTTCGTACCGTTGTCGCCGAACAGGTATCCGCCGCCGCTAGCGATGAACGGATAGTTGAAGTACATGTTGCCTGTTTCCCACATCAGAGCATATTTCTTCTTAGACTTATCAGTGAAGGTTTTACCGAATGCGATAACCTCTTCGAAAGTTTTAGGCGGCTCAGGCAGAAGTGCTTTGTTATAGAACAAAGCCGGTGTTTCTGCCGCTCTTGGGTAACCGTATAATGTATCTTCATAAGTGGAAGCTACAATCGATGCTTCCGTATTGTTCTTCGTTGTTTCTTCGCCGAATACATCATTGGCCAGAATCAGGCCGGATTTAGCTGCGTTGCCCAAGTGGTCATGCGGGATCATCATAACGTCCGCGCCCAGACCCGAAGGACCGTCTGTGGTAATCTTACCGACTTGGTCAGGTACGGCTACTTCTTCAATTTTGATCTTAACGCCGTATTTCTCTTCAAATTGCTTGGCTACTTCCTCAGTAAATGCTACTTCTTCTCTACTTTCCCAAACAAGAAGCTCTGCTCCTTCTTCAGGCTTTACTTCCTCTGTTGTTGTTGCTTCATCGGTACCAGTATTCTGATTCTCTGCTGCCGTGTTCGAAGGCGCAGGTGTGTTTGCCGCATTGTTAGTTGTGTTGTTACCGTTACCGCCGCCACATGCTGTAATCGATGCAACCAACGACAGCGAAGCGATCAATACCATTGTTTTCTTGAATTTCATAAAGCTAACCCCTCCCAAATTTTTATACGTTGCAAGTATTTCAAAAAGTTGCGCAAACGTTTTCAGAGATGATAGAGAGAATTCCGTTTATATGACTTTATCCAGGGAATTCGTCCTCATTTCTGATTGGAAAGCGCTTTATTGCTGAAATAATCATACAACACAGTCTAGGGATTGTAAAAACGTTTGCACATGATGTTTTTAGGCTAATTTGCTCGATTCCCTTTAAATTGCGTCCAAATACTCTTGTTTTCGCATTTTTGCTATTTTTTATTGTTCAATTTTCCTTGAAATATTGTGCGATTTTTTGCTTATGGGCAAGGCATTTTCAGAAAAAATGTCCCTTACTCCATCACGGGAAAATCTCTGGATTCTCTATCTTGTGCAACGGTTTGAACAATGCTATAATCCTGAACCATAAACGGGTCCGCTTCTCAAGGCAAACTGCCACGTTGCCCGTGCACAACTCGAAGGCACTGTTATCTAACAGGTACATCCTCGGCTTAGTTAATGCCGTGATGTGCCTTTTTTAATGCGTCTGATGATATAGTGTTCCCTTGAATCGGTTACTATATCTTTAAGAATGGCATCATGACTTTGAGCATTGTCAGCAACATCGGCGAGGGCGGAACCACAAGAGACAAAACTTAGGAGGAATGTAACCATGCTGCTTGAAGCGATCTATCACCGGCCTAAATTGAATTGGTCCTATGCCTATAATTCTGAGACAATTCATCTTCGCCTCCGCGCAAAAAGGGATGACCTTACCGAGGTTTATGCCTTTGCGGGCGACAAGTACATATGGGATCAAAGCAAGGAACTGATTCCCATGTCAAAATTCATTTCAGATGATTTGTTCGATTACTGGGAGTGTGCAATCCAGCCGAAATACCGCAGATTAAAATACGGTTTTCTGTTGAAATCCGGGGAAGAAGAAATCTGGATGACGGAGAATGATTACTCCAAAGAACGGCCCCCCGTGCCGGACCGTCTGTTTGAATACCCATTCATCAATCCCGCCGACGTGTTCGCCGTACCGGCCTGGGTGAAGGATACCGTATTTTATCAAATATTCCCCGAGCGCTTTGCCAACGGAAATCCGGACAATGATCCTGAAGGTGTATTGCCTTGGGGCGGAAAACCGGAACGGGATAATTTCTTTGGCGGCGACCTTCA
>DJTQ01000313.1 GCA_002439285.1 Paenibacillaceae bacterium UBA6304 | reverse complement strand
AATTAACTGTAGGAAATATAGGTCTGTTGATTAGCCAAAAAAAGGTAGAAAAAAGATCGCTTATTCGTTAAAGTGTTTGTACCCCTACAAACATCCAAAACGAGGCGATCTCATGAAAAAGTCTACTTCATTATTGAATATTCTGCAATTGGTGATTCCTGAAGAAAAAATACGTCCTATTCTCGAAGATTTGAACTATATCGATGTTGCTCGTAAGTTTACGGTTTATGATTTGTTCCTATTTTTAGGTGAAGCTGCATTCCGGCAGTGGGATGGGTATCGGGACGGTGCGCAGCGAATGCCCCTTTGCGGACAACGTGCTGTGGATCACTCCACCATCTCAAAAAAGGCAAGAGATGTTCCTTTTGAATTATTCAAGCGTCTGCTGGATCTCATGATTGGACTGTGCAATCGAAAGACTAGGCGTGCACTCGGTATTCCGAAGGAACTGCTGATTGTAGATTCCACGACCATTACGGTTGGTCTGGGACGGCTACCTTGGGCTCCCCATAAAGGCCAAAAATCAGGTGTTAAGCTACATGTGGGGATCATTGGAGACCAAGGAGAATTGCACAAAGTTACCGAAACGACCGGGTATGCGCCTGATTTGAAGAGTTGCCCAGATTTACTAGACAGTAGATTTATTTTGGTCGCAGACCGATCTTACAGCAAGCACAAGCTGTTTGACAGTTACCAAGAGCAGAAAAAAAGACAGTATTTCGTGATTCGTCTTCGTGATAATACAACCTTTACAAATTCGATCCCACGCCTGCGTGATCGCACTTTTGAGGGAGGTGTTGAACAGGATTTCACCTGCCAATTGGGCAAGGCAAATGCACTCTCTCAGAACAGATTCCGGGTGGTCATTCTTAAGGACTCAAAAGCAAATCCTGTCATTCTCGCTACAAATCTGCACTGGCAGTCCCCCGAAGGCATTGCAGACATCTATAAAAAAAGGTGGCAGATTGAAGTGTTTTTCCGTTGGATTAAACAGCATTTAAACATTCCGAAGTTGTTCGGAACGACACCAAATGCAGTGTATGGACAGCTATACACAGCTTTACTGATTTATGTTTTGCTTAAGTTTCTATTTGAGCAAGGAAATGCAACGGTGCATTTAAGCGCTAAATTAACGTTCGTCGACTTCGATCGGTTATTTACTTTGCAAACTTTACCGCCGGAGTGGAGGATTTATTTGGACAATGTAACTTTGCCCGCTTCCATAAATTAGTTAATCAACAGGCCTATAGGAAATACAGTTAATTCTACAGAACGACTGGATTTACGGTAATTAACTGTAGGTAATACAGTTAATTTGCTCTCAACAACAGTCGCTCCAATCGATCCCAGCGAGCGGTGAATGCATGGTCGGGTGGCCTTGCCATGCCTTGCCCACAACCTGCCTTATTAGACGGCGGTATGCCGGCAAAGAGAAAGAGCCAGCCAAGAATAACATCTCTGGCCGGCTCATTTTCATAAAAGAGAGCTATCCCTCAAATAGATTATAGCTTCCAAATCCGGTACATAATCACCGCGGCTTCGGCGCGGGTGAGGTCTTCGGCTGGCGCGATCTTGCCGTTCTTGCCGTTGACAATGCCGGCTTTCACCAAGGCTGCCGCGCTGGCTTTGGCGTATTCGGCAATTTGTGCTGCGTCCGAATATGCATCCAAAGCGACACTGCCTTCGGTTTGTTTCCCGGCGGCCTTCATAGCGCGAGTTGTCAGCACCATCATCTCCTGACGGGAAATCGGGCTGTCCGGTTTGAACGTATTGTCCGCGTAACCCGTCACGATGCCCAGTTCTTTCGCAATCGCCAGCTCATCGCTATAATCAGCGGTTGGTTGAACATCGCTGAACGGTGCTGCATCCCCTTGAACAGTGTCTTTCAATTCAAGGCCGCTGACAAGCAGGGCGATAAAGTCTGCCCGCTTGATGGAAACGGCAGGGGAGAAGCCGTTCTCCACAGCTCCTTTGATCACGTCGCGGGCCGCCATCGCTTCAATGGCTTGTTTTGCCCAAGGCACATGCTGCAGGTCGCTGAATGTTTTGGACACATGGGCAACAGCATAGATACTGAAGTGGGTCGTCCGGAAAACGACACTTCCGCTTGTTGCATCGTACCGTCCGTTCGGAACCGGTGACACGCTACCGTTGTCCGCGATGTACCAAATAACGATGGAATCCGGATGGCTGAGTTCTGCTGCAGTTGGCGCATAAGGAATGGAGACCGTTACAGGTGCTTGCGGATTACTCCATTCGATGACTTTGCCGCCTGCGGCCATGCTCAGATCAATCACCGGACGGCTGCCGATCGCTTCCCGCGAAGCTGCATCCAACTTATCCATCGAGGCTTTGGCGATGCGAATGGATACGTGCTCAGCATTCTCTGTCATGTTGGACAGCATATCGCTCGGAATCTCGATCACCCCGTGTTCCGTTTTCAACAGAATCACGAAGTTACCTTGGCCTTTCAGGCTTTGAGCCGGCAATTGCACTTCATACGAAGTTGCGTTTGCCTGCGTCGGCACCTCAATGACAACTTGTTTCTTGCCGTTGTTGCCGGCTGGAGCCGCTTGATCGAGTGCCTTCTTCAAGCTGTCGCCGGAAATCGCTGCTGTGGCTACGCCGTTCACAACTTTCACTTCCGGCTTGATTACGCCACTCACCGGTTCGGATGGTTTTGGCTGCGACGGTGTCGCCGTTCCACCACTAGATCCGCCGTTTCCGCCATTGTTTCCGTTTGTGTTACCGTTATCTCCCGGCTTGACGGGTTTGCCGGTAAGGGTAAGCACACCGTACACGGAGGTGTCTTGATACCCGTTGCCGGTGATATCATTCCAAGCAGCAACGCTTTGACGGGCACCGTCTTTGGCGTCATTGATCTGGGTGTCAAAGCCGACTTTCACGTTGTTGCTTGGGGTAATCTTTTTAAATGGAATCTTGACTTCAACCGTATAATTCGTTCCGGAAACCTGGGTGGCCGAAACAAAGCCTTCACCGATTTCTACCGGAGCAAACGAAGTCTCATTATCAAAATTGATGCGGAATTGTCCGTCGTCGTCCTGATAGAACGTGCTCTTGGCATTATTCTCGTCCAGGAAAATCTCGACGGAATCCTGCTCCCAGGCATTTGCATTGCTCTTGTCGAGCTGCGCGTCATTCACCTGGATCAGAACGTACAGGTTTTGATCGTCCCACAGGGCTTTGGCTACGCCGTTTGCACCCTGCCAAGCCGTTTGATACCGGTTCAGAGACATGGCGGAGGCCTGGCTCCAAACCGCATCGATGGTTCCGTCAATGACAGGAGTAGCATAATTCGCGGTGGACTGATTGGCATCCGACGAATCCGGCTTATGCTCTTCCATGAATTTGTCCGGATTGATCACGCCGTAATAGGCCGGTTTAGCCTGAAGCTGCTTATCGAACAGCAACGGATTGTTCTCCGCTCTCCAGCTTGAGCTATCGTCCAGTCCCCAGAAGGTGACGCGTTTGATATGTTCGGCATTCTCCTTATAAAGGTTGAATAATTGTGCGTACAAATAGCCTTGTGCGCCCGCCAGTTTCTCGGAAAGCTGGTACTTCTCACCGGCCATGATGTCGAGCTCGGTAACGCTGATCTCCACGCCTAATGAAATGAACTTCTCCAGGGAAAGTCTGACGTTCTCCGGATTGGTATTTACATTGTAGTGCGCTTGCATGCCGACGCCGTCAATGAGCAGCTTGCCGGGATGCGTTTCCGCGTATCTATCATTGATCTCTTTGACCATGTTATAGATGGCCTGCGCTTTATTCTGGTTGTCTTCATTGTAGTCGTTGTAATAAAGCTTGATATCCCAGTCGGGATGTTGATCGAGCACTTCTCTAGCCGCGAGGAACGCTTGCTCTACATAGTCCGGTCCGATGGCGGTTTTCCAAGGAGCCGTACGCAGCGCACTTTTCCAATCGGCCGGGTTGCCCGGGTTGTCGCTCATCGCTTCGTTGACAACGTCCCAGGATATCACTCGGTCCCCGAAATGCTCTACAACCGTGTGGATATGAGTGCGTAAATTCTTGAGAGCTTTGTCCCGGCTCAAAGGTACCGTGCCATCTTGCTCCGTGTTCATCCATGCCGGAGATTGTTGATGCCATACGAGTACGTGTCCGTGCATTTGCATGCCTTCGGCGATAACCTTATCGACCATGGTATCCGCGCCGGTAAAGGAAAATTCACCCTTCTTCGGCTGGAGCGCATCCGGTTTCATCGCGTTGCCTGCGGTAGCGACATTGTGGTGCATCTTTAACAATTCAAGCCGTATGCCATCCAGATCCTCGCCTGAAATGGCGTTGCCGATCAGGAAATCATTTTGATAGACGTTTCTGACCGGAATCAGATCCTTTTGAATTTCGATCGGTTCCGATGACAATTTCTCAAAGCTGATGTCATCGATATAGAAGGAGGTATCCACACTAGGGCTTTGCAAATAGATCGTTAAGTACTCGCCCCCCACGCTGTTATAGCGATAGATTCCTTCCAACTGCACCCAGCCGTCGCCGACACTGACTGTTTTCTTGGCAAGTTCAGGGTAATTTGCACTGCTTCCTTCGCCAATTTGGGAAGACAATGAAATCTGCGAGCTCGCAGGGCTAATCAGCTTGACCCAGGCAGTAACTTTATATTCGCTGCCTTTGTCCACATATTTCTCCACGCGGAGTGACGGCCCGTGCCAATCTTTTTCTCTACCTTCTACCTTCAAGGCGAAAGAGCCGCCTTCGGTATGGTTAGCTTCTTTGGTAACCGTCAGCGTTTCAACGCCGCCCCGACCCTCGAAGCCGCCTGTCTTTTGATCCTCAAATGAGATAGTTGTAAAAGGTAGAGCCGGATTTCTTGGCGGTTCTTCTTCACCGCCGGAGGCCACTTTCTCGGTGATGCGCACATCACCGATGTAATAGGGCACCGTCTTTCCAGCCGTGTTTGAGTTAATGCGCAAAGCCTTGTCCTTGCTCGTATCCACCGTGAATTCCTTGGTTAAGATGACGGCTTTGCCGGCTTCATAGCTTGCTTCCGCGTAATTTTCATAGCTTTCAACGGTTTGAAGCGCGGCTTTGGCGTCGTCAGGTACAATCTCGTCAACGTCAACATAGACGGCTGCGGTCACCGTGTAGGTTTTGCCGTTCTTCAGACCGAGATCGCTGAATTTGAAATCCGCTGCGTCCCAGTTGTTCGCCCGGTTACTCACGTATAATGCTGCTCCGTCGTCATTACCATCAAAAGCTTTGCCGCTAACTACCGCGAAGCTGGCGCCTCCAGATTGCACGGCCACGCCTTGGCCGTTAGCGAAGGTTTCGCGAAACACTTCTTTCTCCGTGGTTCCTGTTGTATTTTTCGCCGTAATGAGGAGATCGCCGATGTAGTACGGCACCTCTTTTCCGTCGTCGTTTGAATTGATGCGTAAGGCTTTGTCCTTGCTTGTATCGACGGTGAAATCCTTGATCAATGTGACCGTTTTACCGGCTTCATACGCCGCTTCGGCATAATTTTCATAGCTTTCAACGGTTTGAAGCGCGGCTTTTGCACCATCAGGTATATCTGCATTCGCATCAACATACACGGATACCTTCACCGTATATGTTTTGCCGTTTTCCAGTCCGATGTCAGCGTATTTGAAGTCTGCAGCGTCCCAGTTGTTCGCCCGATTGCTAACGTATAATGCTGCCCCGTCCTCATTCCCGTCAAAAATCTTGCCGGTGACCTGTTCCAGTTTGGCACCGCCCGATTGCACCGCCGCGCCCTGACCATTAGCAAAAGTTTCGTGATAAACCGTTACGGTATCTCCCGTTGCCGTGGCTGTTTCAGCTTTCAAACTCTGGGCAAACCAGCCTGTCGGAATCAGCAAAGCCGCGGCAATGGAGATAGAGACAGCTTGCCTGATCATTTTACGCATTCATTGCACTCCCCCTGAATTAATTTGGTTAAATAGGTTAAGCGCTTACATATTTTCGCGGTAATCCTCCCTTCACGCCCAAATAATACCATCGTTAGGGGAGTGCTGTCTTACCCGAAATTAAAGGTTGTTTCGTACTTATTTTATATAAATTTGAAATATGATAGGTGGCTATAGATGTATGCTACGATTTGTAGTCTAATATCAAAGGACCGGAAACCAACGGTCTCCGGTCCTTTATCTTTTCTTCTTATTTATCAAAACCCGATCTTCAAGCTCTCTCCCTGAACATACACGCCTTCCGACCGCGTAATCGACAGCTTTTGTTCGGCGCTGAATCCGATTGTCTCTCCATCTCTCAAGGTGACGTTCTGTTCCACGATATAGCTTGAAATATCGATCAGGAATTCGCGCAGATCAGCGGGGGTAGCCTGACTGCCGAGTACTTCGATTTCATCTTTGCCGAAGGGCTTAAGTCCGCAAGTATACCCGTTCAAACCGGCTTCGGTTTGGACTAGTCCGAAGTGGACCAGATTTAATAACGGGAAGAAGTCTTCCTCCTCGGAGGACCTCATGATCTCGGCCATTTCCACGAACACTTCGGGTTGGAACACCGTGCCTGAGGAATACAGACCCACCGCGTTAGGCAGTTTCAAGCAACTGGACGCCAGCTTGGTATACATCTTGCCGCTGTCCAGCGGTGAGCCGGAACGGGTGAAGACGGCAAGAATAATTTGCGCCTCGTGAGTCTTAACGGCCTCAAGCCCTCCGGGCCAGAGATAGTTTCCTTGAACGTAATGCTCGGCTTCGCCGTCCGGGATCGGGGCATCCACAAAGCTGACGGCAAGGGTGAAGCCTTCTGCATCAAACACAAGGATGCCTTCCTTTTCCGTACCGGAATTCGCCTCTTCTTCCTCGCCCGGTTTATAGGCAATATTCCAATCGTTAAGCAGGTGGGTCTTAATCTGTTCCAGATCGCATTCCAGGGAGTTCAGCAGCACGAATCCGTTGAATATGCCGGAGGCTTCGTTCTGAGATGCGGCTGAATCACCTTCCGCTTGCTCAGCTTCTAAGGCAGCCGCCTGCTTCATCCAGAACTCGCGGATCATTTCAACCATTGCGATTGCATCCCGCTCGGCCGTTGCCGGATCATAGGGCTGCATTTCACTGAAAATATGGCCGCAATGCTCGGTATCTTCCGGACTTTCATAGCCGCCGCAAACGGCGAGGAGCCATTTTCCCAGCATGTTCTTCTTATACTTGAGTATGTAATAGTGCATATCGTGCAGATCAAACTCTCCGGCAATTTCGATTTTGCTGGGCGCGCGGCCGAGTTCGCGCTCATCCGCCAGCCAGTGGATCATGGATTCCATGGCGGCTTGTCGTTGGGCTGTCATTAATTCCTCTCCTTATCCGTGGAAGTGAAAGTCCTCTACTTAATATTACTTATTCTATCCGGCCGGATAGATGTCAGTATTTTAACGTATGTATGATGAAAGGTCCACCCTTTCCATGTGTTCTATATAACGCAATAACTGCTCTCTATGTGTATCCAACTCCTCAGTCCGCTGAGTTGCTCCTTGTTGGAATGCTTCCATTTTCGCGGCAAGCTTCACGGCGGATTCACCCCTCCAATCATGGAGTCGGTTATACATGCTCCTCATTAGCTGCTCTTGGTATTGGAGCCGTTGTTTTATTCGATCACATTGTTGCACTGCCTTTCTCAGGTCCTCTAATTCGACGGAGATTCGACTCATACAATAAGCACCACCACAAGTTATAATTTAGTTCTGTTGATCGGCAGTTATAAACAGCTTGGCCTTCAGGTCGATATAGTCTGCAATTTCTGTGATGGACTCTTGATACCACTGATTGATTCGTTGAAATGAGGTTATGGCGTTGTGAACAATGGGGGTGAGGGATTTGCTTTGGCTGGTTTCAACCTGGGCTTGAAATAGTCGGATCGAATAGCTAGCGTCGCTGCCGAATTCCTGCAAGCTGCTCCGCATCTGGCGTGCGGCATTTTGCAGTTCTTCAGGCGTGAGTTGGATGGTACCGCCGTGCTTATTTCCTGCAAAAGTGACTTCGTTGCCACCTGCCTGCCCGCTACTTAAAGTTACGCCAAGCCCTGAAGCGGCCCATTCCCCAAATTTGCCCCACTGTGAACCGTAACGTTCTACTAAATCTCCGACAGCTTCTTTGAATTTCTCTCTTGCCGCGATCATGTTCTCGTAAGCGGCGATTCTCGGATTGGTCTCCACCGCTTCACCGTCCATAGTATAAAGGTCATTCAAGATATTCCCGTTCTCATCAAACTTAAAATGGTCCAAAGCATGGTTCTGATCGCCAAAGATGGTGTGGTACGCTTTCACTAAGGGCCCCTGCAGTCCTAAGGACATTGTAATCGGAATGTATGTTATAGGCGTCACTTTGGAGCCAAGCCTAGTTTGGAGGACAGGGATAGGGGCAACCGTTTTAAATTCGTACGTATTTGCTTCCTTATAAGTTGAATTTATATAATAGGTCTCTCCAACATGTTGTTGTGAATTGGTGTCAGATCCGATCGTATCCTTTGGGTTGACGTAGGCGATATTCGTATTCCGGAAGTCTCCGTTCTTTGCTTTGTCTTGAAGCTCATCCGGTAGAATATGATTGATACTGGGTGCATTGAAGCTGACTGAAGGTAACCCATTACGTACTGCGACATACTCGGCTAGCGCGCCTCCGAGAGAGTGGCCGGTAGTGGATATTTCAGCTGTAGGATATTCCTTCTTGACGGCATCGTACAGATTTTGGCCTTGTACGAACTGGTTGTCATGATATTTCGCCTCTTCCTGTATAAAAGCCAGTTGTGCATCATAAGGAAGGGCACTGATCTTGTCCTTATTTTCCTCATAATACTGGTGTACCTCTTCCAAATTCTTAACGCGATTGCCGACGACATCATTCAAATCGGTTCCATAATCTGCTGCTACACTTCCAATGTGCCGCAAGCTTGGCGGTTCTGTTCCTCTGTAGCCGATAATGACTTGATTCGTTTCCTTATTATAAAATACGGTTGAATCAAAACCAGAGCCGTTTGTGTCATGCAGCATGGCTTTGGGTTCTACCACCTCCCACCCTGGTACATAGTCGAGTTCCTTGGAAGTAAGAGTTCTTTTGTAAGAAAGGTCTGATATGTTCCAATATGTTTTGTCGCTAATTAATGACATCAACAGTCTCCCTTTTTTTTGAAGTAAAGTACTGGAAAATAACTCATCCCTAAAACCTTATACAAGTTAGATTGGAACTATTATACTGCATAGGTTATATTTTGTGTATGAGGAATAACTATATTAGTAAGTTAGAAATAGGGGGAGAGTCCTAAAAATTATGACCGAATAAAGAGCAACAACGCAACTATAGGAGTCCTAGTGCCTAAGTAAATTGATCCATTGAGGAGAGCTTGATACTAGTTAATTTCTACTGTGGGGGAGATAAAGATGCGAAAGAAACTATTAATTTGGTTGTCCATATTCCTTGTAATTGCCATCGTCATCGGGGGATATCGCTATAAACACAATCTGGAAAGGAAAGAGATGGTAGCGACCGCAACGATACTTAGTCAAGAGTACATAAAAAAGTATTACGACAGAGAGTTTATACTAAAAAGCTATGAAATCATTCATCCCTCGATCAGTTCTACAATTTTTCTCGACGGTTATATACGAGGGCATGAAGATATAACTATTTCTGTTACATACGATTATAGAAATAAAGAAGTACGTGGTGTTGGGGGGCCTGGTTGGTTCATCGATAGCAAAAAGGCGGATACTGATTAGGTATTATCCATATTCACAAAAAATTGCGGCAAAAACTTTGTACGAAGGAGATAAAGATGCGAAAGAAACTATTAATTTGGTTGTCCATATTCCTTGTGATTGCCATCGCCATCGGGGGATATCGCTATAAATCCAATTTGGAGAAGAAGGAGATGGTTGGTGAGGCGGTAGTAATTAGTCAGGAATACATAAGAGCGCATTACGGTAGGGAGTTTATACTAAAAAGTTATGATGTCCTCCCTGGCTGGATCACTTCTACAATATTTATTGAAGGTTATATCAAGGATCAAGAAGATGCGGCCATTTCCATTACATATAATTATCGCGAAAAAAAAGTCGAGAACGTCGGAGGCCCAGCCTGGTTCATCGACAGCGAAAAACCCGGACTCGACTAAATAATTAAGCAAAGGTGATACACATGCGAAAGAAACTATTAATTTGGTTGTCCATATTGCTTGTGATTGCCATCGCCATCGGGGGGTATCGCTATAAATCCAATTTGGAGAAGAAGGAGATGGTGGAAGAAGCCACGATAATCGGTCAGGAATACATAAAAAAGCACTATGATGTCAACTTTATACTAAGAGATTATGATATTAATCATCCTGCAATAAGCGCTAGAATTTTCTTGCATGGATACATTAAAGGACAAGAAAGTGTAAGCATCAATATTATTTATAACTATAAAGCAAAAGAGGTCATCAATGTCGGAGGCCCAGCCTGGTTCATCGACAGCGAAAAACCCGGACTCGACTAAATAATTTTATGCATGGGTAAAGTGGCCTAGATACCGATTTAAGTAACATTGTACCGGCTAGCATTAAGTGAAGGGAGGCCATCGGTAATCTCTCTCTGAGTAGCAGATACTATACTCCACATTTCTGAGATTCCGATGGCGTTTCCTCTTTTTGCGAATAGCTCTGCTAAATTTTTTTGTTATAAATCTTAACTGTAATCGGAGCGATAATCACAACAATCAGCACACCGATCAGGATGGTCATTGAAGCGCTTGAAGTGAATTGTCCGTGGTTGGCTAAATCCTTAAACGCAGTGACCAGAAAAGTAACGGGATTATATTCAGCTACTCTTTGCAAAAAAGTCGGTAAAGTATCGGTTGGCACGAAGGCATTGGATAAGAACGACATCATCATGGTGACCATGGTCGAAACACTGGAGATTGTGGCTGCGGATTTGGATACCAAACCGATTAAGGCGAACACCCAACTGATTGCGCATGCACCGAAAATCGCCAAAAGTGAAGCGACAATGAGCCAACCAAATCCCGCCTCCGGACGCCACCCAAGAAGGAGACCCGTACCTATCGAGAACAAAACTGCCATGAAATATCGCAAAATATCGGATACCACTAAACCGGCTAGTGGAGCAATCCGTACAATAGGAAGAGATTTGAACCGATCAAACACACCGGTATCCAAGTCTTCCCGTAATTGTGCACCTGTCGCTGATGACGACATGATCAGGGTTTGAATCAGAATGCCCGGCACGATGATGGGCAAATATCCTTTTACACCACCGGCAATGGCGCCACCGAACAAATAGGAAAAGACAATCATAAAGAAAATAGGGATCACGGTGACATCGATCAATTTATCGGGATTATGTCTGATTTTCAGGATATTTCTTTTGGCCATGACTAAAATATCAACCAGCGCACTCTTTAAGTTGTTTTGTTTGCTTATCACAGATTCCATCGTTATCTCTCCTTATTATTTAGTTAATTCCAGGAACACTTCATCCAACGTCGGCTTTCTGACCGAAAACTCCTTGATTTCTATCCCTTGCTGAGTCAAACCTAAGAGTAATTTCGTCATGACTTTGGTATCCGCCAGCTTAACGGTCAATTTGCTTCCTTCCGGTGAAAATAAAGCTTCTTGAGCGATTTCCGCCTCGATGAGTTCTTTGGTTCTTTCGGCATCCTTTATATGCTCCAGAGTAATTTCAAGCTGAGTCTCACTTAACAGTGACTTCAATTCGTTGGGAGTTCCCTGGGAAATGATCCTTCCATGATTGATAATGGCCAGCCGATCAGCCAGTTGATCCGCTTCCTCCAAATACTGCGTTGTCAGCAGAATCGTTGCCCCGTCGTTTGCCAAGTTGCGAATGACCTCCCACATTTCTCCTCTTGTGCGCGGATCTAAGCCGGTTGTCGGTTCGTCGAGAAAAATTAAAGGCGGCTTCACAATTAAGCTCACGGATAGATCCAATCGTCTGCGCATCCCGCCTGAAAATTCACGAATGGGACGATCCTTTGCTTCGGTTAGCGAAAATTGATTTAGAAGCTCCAGAGCTCTCGCTTTGGATTGGCTCGCCGATAAACCATTCAATTGTCCAAACAGTTTCAAGTTTTCCAGTGCAGTTAATTCCTCATCAACGGTGGCATATTGACCGGTTAAGCCGATCAAGCTCCGAACCTGCCGGGCTTCCTTGGTGACGTCCTTGCCAAATATCATGGCCTTGCCTTTCGAAACTTTAGTAATCGTGGCAAGCATTCGTAAGAAAGTAGTTTTTCCTGCACCATTTGGGCCTAGAATGCCGAAGATTTCTCCCTTTTTTATATCCAAAGAAATTCCGTCGACGGCTCGTTTGTTAGGAAACTCTTTAACGAGTTCCTTAGTTGAAACGGCTAGCTCTGTCATTTTATCTGCTCCTTTTCAAATTTAGTAAGGTAACCTTACTAATAAAATAAGGTACCCTTACTAAATTGTCAACAACTTGATTTAAAATAGTTCGGTAACCTGATAAAATAGGGAGGTAATGAGAAAAGAGAAGGGGAAATTGTCATGGATGAAAAGCAATTGAATATTGATATAACCACAAATTTCATGAAATATAGTGATTTACTTACGCTGTTCTTAAAGGAAAACATAGATAAAGGCAGCGTGTTCGGTGTTCTGAATCGGGGGCAAGGCAAGATACTGAGTATTCTGGATCAAACGCCGGTTATTTCTCAAAAGGATCTGGTCAGTCAATTGGATATGCGCCCGCAATCGGCTTCCGAAATGATTAAGAAGTTAGAGAAGAAGGGATTCATCGAGCGGTACAAGTCGGAAGAAGACCAGCGCGTGATGATGATTACTTTAACTAAAGCCGGTAAAGTGGTATTAAATCAGAATGGGGATTTTCAGCCTGTATTCTTAAATGTGTTAACAATAGAGGAAAAACAACAATTTAATCAGATACTTGGAAAACTCGTATCCGAAATTGAACCCGAAGTCGCTAAATTTCGAAACAAGGGTTAACCGTCCAAGCAGAACCTGACTATCGGTCCAAGCACTCTTCCACAGTTGGACATAAACTGAATAAAAGGAGGGGTGTTTATGAGGTACAAGATCGATCCATGGGGAAGGCTGGTCCCCTGCTTGAATGAGGAGCAGGAGGAGTCGAATGAGAACGGTCCTGAACAAAATGAAGGACAAGCGCCTTCAGGACCGAGGAAACGCCGTCATAACTGCAGGAATAGGAAGCGCAAGACACGTTCCGGAAGTAACTGCCGCTGTCGTTGCCGTCGCAGATGAATAGTTAATCTATAAAACTTAGAAGCCACCTTAATGGGGGCTTTTTCTTTATGCCATCATCAAGGAACATTATTCGTGCCCTAACATCAATTTCATAAGCTCATCCTATCTAGTTGCGAATCATCTCCACCCGATCCGGGAAGACTATTGCCGTTTATACAATAAAAACAAATAGGAAGGAGCCAAGATGCATGACGGTAGGCGGGAGACAGAAAGACGGCAGAGAGAATCGTTTCCTGGATATCGACCGCATGGTCAACGAAGGTCTGGGAGGCGGTAATGTGACGATGGATAACGGGTTGATCGAGGAGACAACGACGAATACGATGGATTTCCCCGAGTCGGTAATAGGAGAGGCCGGACAAAACGTTGGCCATGCGGACGAAAATTCTAAAGATGCCGGCATCTAATCTATGACCAGATCCAATGGGTTTAACCTTTACGCTCTAAGGGTACAGGTACTACGAGTACACCAATGAGTGGAGAGGAGTTGGACGATCATGGAACAGCTAGTCAGATCTTTTTTTGTGAAGGACGATGGAGAGGTTCCCAATAAC